>NZ_JBAMMY010000113.1:0-32071 GCF_051233685.1 Desulfobacterium sp. N47 | reverse complement strand
TGGAATGATGTTCTCTTTGTTCTGCATCATTATTTGCATATAAATAAACTCTTGGGGACAACTGTTGTCTCCAAAAGAATCTTTGCTGTCTTTTACCGCTATCCCCTCCAAAACATCTTTGATATGCAATGCGTTGAAAGGATATTTCGCCGACGTTAACACTTAAATCGACACGGTGGTCGCCTTGCGGCAAAACTTGACCGACTTATTAAATCTCCTCATTAATTCCATTGGGTTCCGGATACAGGGTCAAGTCCGGCATGACGGTAAAGGCATAGAATAAGTTTGATTATTTCAATTATATTAAATAGATTTGCCAGAACAATTTAAAATGAACATTGACTGTTTCAAGGTTTGCTGATATTTAATCTTCAATATATATTAACCCTTGTCAAGGAGATAAGCATGGCAGACCTGCATTTGGATTTGTCTGAAACAGCCGTTCTGGCGATGGATTTTCAACAAATGATCGTTTCGGCAAATGCCATGGCCAAACAGCACAATGTGCTACAAAAAGCAAAGGCAGTTCTTGACGGCGCAAGGAACGCGGCTCTGCCTGTTATCCATGTTGTTATTCAATTTCGCCGGGGCTACCCTGAAGTATCCGCGCGCAACCGCATGTTCAGCGGCATTAAAGATATGGGAATCTTCATTACAGGGCAAGATGGAGCAAATATTGATAAATCCCTCAGCCATGAAGAAGGCGATATCATTGTCAGCCGTCCCCGCGTTAACGCTTTCTATAGCTCTGATCTGCAGAGCATTCTTAGTTCGAAGGAAGTGCATACTCTGGTTCTCATGGGCATCAGCACAGAATGGGTGGTTGAGGCAACTGCACGCTATGCCGTTGATGCCGTTTACCGCGTGATCGTTTTGGAAGACTGCTGCGCCAGTATGTCAGTTGAGGTGCATGAATTTACCATCGCCAAAATCCTGAGTCGAATTACGGAGATTTCCAATTCAGAAGAATTTCTGGCAAACCTGCAATAAATTCACAAACAACTTCGGCAAGAACGTCTATAAAATAAAAGAAGAAATCTTTCCCGCAATCTGCTGTTTCGGAACCGCTCCTACGATTGTATCTTTTAGCACTCCTTTGTCAAATATCAGCATTGACGGAATGCTGCTTATTTTAAATCTTGAAGACGTTGCCGGGTTTTCATCTACATTAAGTTTGCAAACTCTTATTTTGCCGTAATATTCTGCCGCAAGTTCTTCCATCACAGGCCCTATCATCTTGCATGGCCCGCACCATGGAGCCCAGCAGTCAAGCAATACAGGGATCGGGGATTTTAAAACTTTTACCCCAAAATTACCATCTGTCACAATTACAGGTTTTTTATTTAAAAGATCACTTGTATCAAGCGGGAAAGAACATTTTCCGCATTTGGCAAAAGAACCGGCCTTATCAAGCGGGATTTTATTTTTTATTCCGCATTTTGTACATCTTATTGTTCGTGTATTCTGCTGGCTCATTTATATCTCCTTAATTTCTCTTAAGGCATCACTCCATATTTTTTTAATTTCTTATGCAGCGTTCTTCTTGTTATACCAAGCCTTCTGGCCGCCTCACTTTTATTTTCATTCGATGATTCCAGTGTCTTTAATATAGTTGCTTTTTCAATTTCTTCAAGTGGCATATCCCAGGTGTCAAAAGATTGCGTAATTTCACTTTTCACGGATTCCCCCCGGATTGTTTCAAAATCTTTCTCATCCAGAAAATCAAAACGGGCAAGCACAACAGCCCTTTCAACAGCATTCATTAACTCCCGTACATTGCCGGGCCAGTTATATTTTATAATTCCATCCAAAGCTGCCGGAGTATATCCTTTTATGTTTTTATGGTTTCTTTCAGTAAACATTTTAAGAAAATGTATGGCAAGAAGGGGGATATCTTCTCTTCGCTCCCTCAAAGGAGGCACCTTTATATTTACCACATTTAACCTGTAGTAAAGATCTTCACGGAAAGACCCGGATGCAACCATCTCCTGAATATCTTTGTTGGATGCGACAATTATTCTTACATCCACTTTTATAACTTCATTGCCGCCTACTCTGCTTATCTCTCTTTCCTGAAGCACCCGCAAAAGCTTGACCTGCATTGTAAGTGGCATTTCAGTGATTTCATCAAGAAAAATACTTCCACCGGCCGCCTGAAGAAATCTTCCATCCTTTTTTTTATCTGCACCGGTAAATGCTCCTTTTTCATGACCGAACAGCTCTGATTCCAAAAGAGTTTCCGGAATTGCGGCACAGTTGATTTTAACAAAAGGTCCGTTTTTTCTTGCACTGTTAAAGTGGATAGCTCCTGCAATCAATTCTTTTCCTGTTCCGGATTCGCCTGTTATCAGTACGATAGCTTCAGACGGAGCAACCAGGGCAATAGTTTCAAATAGTTTCGAAATAGCCTGACTTTGCCCTATTATATTTCGTCTGTCAAAATGCATCTCAAGATTTTCCTTAAGAAGGCGGTTTTCTTCTTTAAGATTAAGATGCTCCATAGACCTTTTAATAGTCAGTTTTAATTTGTCAAAATCAAGCGGTTTTGTAAGATAATCATAAGCGCCGTATTTAATAGCCTCAACTGCCGATTCAACAGAAGAATAGGCGGTCATTATTATCACCGGAATTGCAGGATTGATATTTTTAATTTCTTTAAGCGCTTCAATTCCTGACAACTTTATCATCCTTACATCCATTAAAATAAGATCATAGGGTTTAATATTTACTGCATCAATTGCTGCTGCTCCGTCGTTTGCTTCGGATATTTCGTATCCCCATCCGCCTATAAGTGTGCGCAGCATAGTACGATGCGCCGTATCGTCATCTACAACAAGAATTGTGTTTTTATGTCTCATATTGATATTTATTTCCTTAAGGCTATTCTTTGTGCTTTGCATGCGGTAAAAAAATTGTAAACACCGTTTCTTGCCCAGGACGGCTTTGTACTGTAATCTTACCACCATGAGCCTCTATTATATTATAAACTATAGCAAGCCCGAGACCTGTTCCTGTTGATTTTGTAGTAAAATACGGATCAAAAACAAGAGCAAGATCTTCTTTTTTAATACCGGATCCTGTATCTGAAACCTTGATAATCGCTCCCTTATCTTTTTTGGAAACATCAACAGACAGTCTGCCGCCTTTTTCCATTGATTCAATTGCATTAAGATAAAGATTCAGCAAAACCTGTGTTATCCTGTCTTTATCAAGAGCTATTTGAATTTCTTCCGGCGGAATATGAATTGTAATTTTAATGTTCTTTTCCAAAGCTTCTCTTTTAAGAAGCTTTATCGAATCTTCGATCACGGATTTAAGCGGGGCAGGCTTTTTCGATATAGACACCGGTCTTGCAAGCTCAACCAACTGGCTTACAACTCTGTTAAGCCTATCTACTTCCTGAATCATAATCTTAGCAATATCTTTATCTTCCTCTTTTTCGTTGTGTTCTATGAAATAGGTTGCAAGGCCTTTTATGGAACTCAATGGATTTCTTATTTCATGTGCAATTCCTGCAGCAAGGCTTCCAAGAGATGCGAGGCGCTGGCTTCTTGCAACTTCTCTGCGAAGAGATTGAACTTCACTTAAATCTTTAAACAGAATTATATGCCCAATAAAATTGGCATTTTCATCTTTTAAGATAGAAACTCCGACTTCAAGAGGGATGATTCGGCCGTTATTTAAGACACAGTCTATATTAATTTCAGCCGCACCGCTTTGATTTTGCGCTCCGGTTATAAGATTTAAGAGGCCTTCTGGAAGTACTTCCTTAATTTTTTTACCTATAACTTCCGGAAACGGAAGGGAAAGAATTGATCCTGCTGCACTATTAAATGAAGCAATTTTTCTGTTGCCATCTACTGCAATAAGGCCGATAGGCATATTTTCCACGAGGTGATCGGAAAAAACCTTAATTCTTGATAAAGAGTCTCTCGTACTTCTATAGCTTTGAGTCATAAAAAGCAGTACGACACCTGCAAAACCTATAAGCAGCAATACTATTCCTGTAAATATATAGTGCTTCGTATCTGCAATTCTTGACTGCTCGGCAGAAGTCATATCGAGACCGACAAATATTATAAGCTCTGACTGCCTGGGATTTTTAATATCATACCGCGGGTTGAAAAATTTTCGCATCATACCTTCGCCGTAGATACCGCCGACAGGAGTAAATCTTTTATATACTTCAAATATTTTTATTTTGTCAGGTCCTTTTAAAATATGCCACCGTATTTCATTTGTCAGATAGACTTTCTTCAGATCAATATCAGTTTTGTAGGTTTCACCTTCATAGTCGGGGTTATTGTGTGCAACAATAGTTTTTTCGGTATCTGTTATAAGAATATACGAAACATAAGGCTGCATCGCAATTTCGGTTAAAAGATTATGCAGATGAAAACTTCCGATATAATCTCCCATTATCCCGGTTCTTGCACCTGCTCCAAATGAACGGATAAGTGCTGTGCCTTTTTCGAGTAAAAGGCGGGTGTTGTACGTATCCCATCGTTGTATATTTTGTACCGTCATAAAGGCAAAAATAGGAAGAAGCACAACAAATGCACCTATTAATATCCATGAAGGAAAACCGGTCCAGAATTTGTTATTGATTATTCTCTTAATCATAATAGAGTTATCAAAAGTAAGAAAGTTGCGGGCAAATTTATCCTGATTATAGCAATTGTCATAAATCTGTTCCGATTGGGTATGGGTACGTATACCCGATTACAATCAAGCAATCGGAATGTTATTCCGTCAAATGCTATAAGTACTTTCAAGAGCCACTTTCAAAACGTTTCAGTTTGGTCAAGGTCAAGGCGGGCGAAAATTTTAACCACAGGAATACCTTTAGTATTTCGAGGATTAAAATTTGAGCCCAACGCAGAGATCGGCCTGAATGGGACGTTTTGAGACTGGCTCTAAAGAATATAATGGCAACAAAACCATTATGTTTGCATACATAGTATCCGGCATATTTTATTTTATATCAAGAATTGTTTTGGTCAGCAACTAAGGCCTGAGGGAAATGATTGGAATTTAAAGCACAATGACGATCTTTTGATCAGCAATATCAAAAGTTACTTCCGCAGAAAGTTTGGATAAAAGAGTTTGTTCCCGTTCTCCGGGAAACTGATCCGGCTTTATTTCAGCAAGCCCTTTAAGGTTGGAAAAAGTAATAACCACCTTATCCTGTTTTTTTTCTGCATTCAGACAAACGGTTTTTTCTTTACCGGCGGCTGACATGGCATAATCCAGAATGAACCATATAAGCGTAACAAGTAAAAACGGATTTGTGCTGACAAACACAGGGTCAGCCTTCTCAATTATTTCAAGTTTTATTCCTCGCATTACAGCCAATCTTTCCGATAGGCCGGAAATCAAATAAATGATATCATTAACATTAGCTTTACAATCAGGTTCATCAACGCTATGGGCAAATTTATTAAGATTCTTAATAATTGTATCCCCTCTTTGAACCTGACTTATTATTTTTTGTGAAGCAACTTTTATTCTTCCCGGGTCGACTGGACGCCCTCTTTCAGCCATTGCGCAAAGATCCCCCAGAAGCCCTGCATTCTCATTTATAATTGCAAGCACATTATTTACTTCATGAGAAATTGATGCTGTCATATTTCCAAAAAATTTAAGTGCATTATCGCCATGTACATCTGTTTTTGATGTCAAGGTTTACACCTGTTCCTTTTTTAAACATATTTCTTTCATTTTTATGACAAGATCATCAATGTTTACAGGTTTAACAAGATAGTATTCGGCACCTTTTTCGTTTGAAGCAGCCTTGAAATCGTCTTCTGATCCATGACCGGTTATAAAAATGTATTTTAAACCGGGATTTTTCTCTTCCAGTTTTTTCTTAAGTTCAATTCCTCCGATTTTAGGCATTTTAACATCAAGAACAGCTATATCATATGTTTTAGATTCAGTGTTTTGTATAGCTTCTTCTCCGCTTGTAACCCAATCCGCCTCAATATCCCTTAATGAGAGGCGCTCTGCAAGAGTTGATACCAGCTCCTTTTCGTCATCTACCAGCAATATCTTCATTGTTTTTCACCTCTTTCTTCTCCATCTTAAGCGGAAGGATGACAACGAAACTTGTACCTTTACCTACTTCACTCTGAACTCCTATGCTTCCGCCCAATTCATGTACAAGACTATAAGTTATGGAAAGGCCAAGACCCGTCCCCCCCTGTTTTGTTTTGGTTGAAAAGAACGGTTCAAAAACCCTTTCCAAATCCGCTTTTGGAATTCCGTAACCATTATCTGTAAAAGTTACTGAAATTAAACCGGTTCCTTCGCGCTTTGCTGTAATATCAATCTTACCGCCGTCTTTTACGGCAGCAAATGCATTGTTTACAATATTTAAAAATATTTGCTGAAGTTTTCCCCTGTCACTTTCAAATTGCGGAATATTGCCGGCAACATTTACTGAAACTTTGATACTCCTGTATTCAGCCTCTTTACTTAGAAATCCCAAAACATCTTTTATCACTTCACCAATATCTACCTGCTGGATTTTAACATCCAGATGACGTGCAAAATTTAACAGGCGTTTTGTAATTGTTCCGCATCTGTCCACTGAATAAAGGGCTGAGTTGGCAAGTTCAACTAATCTTTTATTTTCTTTAAACTCGTCTTTCATTGTGAGCATATCTTTGATAAGCCCGACTTTTTCATTAATAACGGCAAGAGGATTATTAATTTCATGGGCCACTCCTGCGGCAAGCCTTCCGATAGAAGCCATTTTATTCGAATATTCAACCTCGTGTAAGGTCATGATACGCTTCTGATCGGCAAGAAGTATTCTGTTTACAAGATATGTGGAAACACTTAAGGTTACAAGTGCTATGACACTAATGCTTGCAATAAGAAAACCTATGAGTTGAAACCGGGTTTTTTGCCACGGCTTCATCAGTTCGGCCTTCTGTTTTACAATCATCAGGATAAAAGGCGTGTCATGAATGTAATCATATCCTGTTACAAGTTCTTTATCCTGGTAAGTTTGTTCATAAACGCGTGTGTGTTCTGAAAATTCGGGAACAGACAAAGGAATCTTATCCAAAACCTTTCCGAAATCTCTTGAAGGTGTCTGAAGTACCCCTTCCTTGTTTATCAGAAAAGAATCACCCTGACCGCTAACTTCAAGGTGGGCAAGAAGATCATTAAATTTGTCGGTGTCAATAGTGGCTCTGAGAATATAGAAAGAACCGTTTGCAAGGTTGTGTCTGACGGCAATAACAATATGTGGGGTGCGCCTAAAACCCATAAAAACATCGCTTACATTGACCCCCTTGTATATGACGTCCTTAAACCAGCCCTGGTCATGGTAATTGATGCCTTCCAGTTTATATGGCCCTGCATAAGCCATTTGCAGACCGTTTGAATCTATTACTCCAATATCAATGAAACCGCCAAACCCTTGTTTCAGGTTTTTCAGGATTTCGGAAAGTCTTTTTGAATCACACAATGAATTATAGTTATTATCTCTTACAACAAAATCAAGGGCGGATCTTCGCTCGGCAAGAAAAAATGAAACAGTACGCCATGTATTTGAAACAAGACGGGTTGTACGCAAGAGAAAGTCAGTCTCTACAGCCTGTTGAGTAACTTTATAATCTATAAGGGTAATAGAAACTAATGGAACTATCGCCACCAAAGATATCAGCACAACTGCAAGTTGCCAGATGCGTCTGAAATTAAAAAGGTGTTTATGCGGACCTGCTGCCACATCCTGGTAGTCCCAGAATTTCGGTTTTATAATTTCAAAAACAGACATATTATGCCCAAAGCTGACTTAGGGAAAGAGATTTTCATTATGTATAATAACATAATGCTCGATGTTTGACTATTTTTATTCAGCAGCTTTCTTTATCCTTATTTTATCATTTGCTTTTTTCAGGGTATCGCTTAACACATCAATATCAACAGGTTTCTGCAGATAAGCAAATGCTCCCAGCTTCATACACATCTCCCGGTCGGATTCGGTTCCATGACCTGTCAGAATTATGACCTCAATATCAGGATTGTCTTTTTTAACACGCTGCAAGACTTCGATGCCGTTTATTCCCGGCATTTTAAGATCTAAAATCATAACATCAGGCTCGTCTTCCGAAACCATAGTCAGGGCTGATTCACCGTCATATGCAACGGCTGAGCCCATATCCCGCATAATGAGACGTTCCGACAAAGTTTGTACAAATTCCCGTTCATCATCAACAAGCAATACTTTGGACGGCATTTTAAAATCATATTTACGGTAAATATCGGTCTGGTAATACCCCTCTCCGAATTTAGTATTGACAGACTTTACACCGTTTACTTTGACGGCAATTTCTTTTAGTTCCTCCTCAAGTTTGCCTATAAGAAAAACGTGCTTATTGATTATGACTGTTACTACACCGTCTTTTGCAATAACTTCTGTGTTATGTCCTTCCGTGGCCAGTCTTACTTCCACTTGAGAAGCAAGGAGAAAATCCTCAATAGATTTTTGGGAAAGCTTTGTTAATTTTACTACATCTTTACCGGCATTTTCAACAACAAGAGAAACCGCTTTTTCCAACATCATTTTACCCATAGGGATTACAAGATCATATAATGAAGAATCCCAGGGGTCATTTTTGTTAAAATGAGTTTTTATCCATGCAACCCTGTCTTCATCCTGTTTATGAATAAGCTTTACCGCTTCCTTTTCGGGAATTTTTAGCTCCATAATCGCATTAGATACCCTGAACTTCATATCGGCAATAATACATACTTTCAGAATATGGCTGATATTTTTAGGAATAAGCTGGCCGGCAAAGCCTGAAAAAAGAAGCTTATCTTCGGATATGCTTTGGGCAACGGCCAGTTTGAGCCATGCGTTTGAAAGTTCTTTTTCATGAGTAAAATTATTAAAAACAGACTCTTTAGCCAAAAAAGCTCTCATTAATTTATTTGTAGCAATACCTGAAAGCCTGCTTGCTTTCTTAACAATTTCATCATCTGTTACCAGCTTAAATCCTGTATATGTAAGCACTTTCTTAACAACTGATTCTTCTTCACAGAAGGCGCCGCTAAAAATAGTAATTATAGACATAAAAACCTCCTTTTTTTATAATCAGACAATACGGCAAACAGTTCTTAGCGGACACATATCTTCTTTGTTATCGGTATGTGTTTCATCATAAACCGAGCATACGGCCTTTTCCATAGTAGGATATATATGATCTTCGCCTATTTTCTCAAGCAGGTGAGTATTTTTAAAAACCTTCATCACAGTTTCATTTACACCGCTAAATGAAATATCGACTCCTCCGCTTCTGGTTCTTTCAACTACCAATGATAAAGTTTCTTCGCCGGATGCGTCAATATCATTTATGCCGTTACAAACTATTACAATATGTTTAAGATCTTTTTTATTTATCAGGCGATCAGTTATCTGGTCTTCAAGATAACTCGCGTTTGCAAAAAACAGCGGACCGTCGAAACGAACCATATCTATGTGCCGGCATTGCTTAAGCCCAAAAGCAGTTGAATCACGCAAAGCTTCATCCTCATGCCGCGATAATGATGCCACTCTTGGCCTCATACTGTTATATAAAAACACACACAGCGATAAAACAACTCCAATCATGATGCCTTTGTCAAGATGAGGGGCAAAAGCCAGTGTAAAGATAAATGATATGATTGAAATAACTCCATCATACCATTTTGCCTTCATACTGTGCACAAAACCTGATACGTTTATAAGACCGATAACTGCCATCATGATGACTGCTGCAAGAACAGACTGAGGCAAATAATAAAGAAGCGGGGTAAAAAACATAAGTGTTATTAAAACGGTCATACTGGTAAAAACACTCGATAAACCTGTTACTGCTCCTGCCTGGAGGTTGACAGCCGATCTTGAGAAAGAGCCTGATACCGGATATCCATTTGAAAAAGCGCCCAGAATATTTGCAAGCCCCTGACCTACCAATTCCTGGTTAGGATCAAGCCGTTGTCCGGTTTTCGCCGCCATTGCTTTTGCTATTGATATGGCTTCCATGAAGCCAAGAAGCGATATTATCGCTGCAAAAGGCAAAATCTTCAGCATGATTTTTAAATCCATTTTAGGCATTGAAAATTTGGGAAGGCCTTTTGGAATAGCTCCCACTACTTCGCCTCCGCCCATCATTTTAACTTCGCCGGTTTTGATTTTATTGTTTCCGATTTTTATCCGCCAGATGCGGCCGTCTGTTTTGAGCCCCTCCGGTATCTTTTCAGCAGAATAAAAATGGATGCTTCCATCAGGCTGTTTAACGCCTGCAAGCAGTAAATTTCTTATTTCTTCCCTTAACATGCCTGTTTCATGTCTTAATATTTCTATCTGAGCAGCAATCACATTAGCATCCCTTTCGGCGTCAAGAATCGCTATAGGATCTTTTTTTTCTTTTACATCTTCGAGGGCAGTAGCAGCAAGCGTTCGTTTTTCAGACAGAGATGAGGCATTATCCAGTAAAAGATTAAACTTTGATATAAGTTCTGTTGCCTCGGTTGATTTAATGGTTTCGATATTGGTGTTCATATCAAAATTAAAACCGGTTCCCCAGGAGATAAGCGTTGTAATAACAACTGCAACAAGCACATTCGGAATTTTGGGTGCTATACGCTTTAATAGCATCATTATTATAAAAGCTGATACTCCCATGATTAAAGTAGGCCAGTGTGTGTAATGAATTGCGGCTTTTACAACATTTATAATTGTTTCATAGTGATGCTCAGAATTATCAACATTTACACCAAACATCTTTGAAAGCTGGGAAGTGGCAATAATTATTGCGGCGGCATTTGTGAAACCGTTTACAACAGGATGAGATAAAAAATTAACAACAAGACCGAGCTTTAATACTCCAAGAGCAAACTGAAAAACTCCGACCATAAGCGCCATAAGGATTGCATATGCGATAAATCCCTGGCTTCCTGCAGTAGCCAGCGGTTCCAGTGAGGCTGAAGTCATAAGAGATACAACAGCAACAGGGCCTGTTGCAAGTTGGCGGCTTGAACCAAAAAGAGCCGCAATCATCGGAGGAATAAAGGCTGCATACAAACCATAATACGGGGGCAATCCGGCCAGCTGGGCATAAGCCATAGACTGTGGTATAAGAACAAGAGCTACGGTGAGTCCGGCAATAGTGTCAATTCTGAATGCTTCTAAATTATATTTTTTAAACCAGACAAGAAAAGGGAAAATTCGGGTCAGCATAATAAACACCTATCTCGTTAATTAATATTATAAACTTTTAGAGTCTTATGACTAAGACCGGCAGAATATACATACGGCGGGTTTTCAATACATGCATTACCAAACTAAGTCAAATAGAAAACGGTTTTTCAAATGGATAATGTTAAAAAAGGATAAACTTTTCTGTTGACTCTTAATAAACTTTTCAATAAGTTCCGTTCTATATATCAAAGCCTATGCAAAACTAAGCAAATACTTATCCAACTGTTTAGTAACAAAAACCGCAATAGAAGCCACGATAAGGAAAGCTTGTATGAAACAACTCGAAAAGCTTATAAAAAGAATATATTATAAAGTTAATATCAATTTAAGAGAGCTCGGTTCATTTGATGTCGAACCATATATTCGTGAAATAGTGCCTGTCAACCAACTGGTTAAGTTTTATGGTTTTTATGGTATAACTTCCCATCATCCACTTTATTTTCATTTCAGCAACTCAAACCTTGCGGGAAGTTATTTTCTTGGAAAATGTGCGGTTGACAATTCGGTGCTTTATAAAAGCGACATAAGAGGAGATGAATTAAAAAAAAAAGGTGATATCCTCCATTTTGAAGGAGCTGATATAGCTCTTGATCAAGATGAAAAAATATCTGTAAAAAATAGTTTTCTGATAAAAACCCTTGTTCATAACTATTCCCATGATCCTGAAAATTTAGAAGAATTTATTATACAAAACACAGCTTCAACTCCTTATGCAAATATACATGGATCTCCGGTTGAAGGGTGTTTTTTAGGTCCTTTTTCTACAGTCGATCTTACTACTCTTCATGATTGCCTGATAGGCCACTTTGCTTATATTCAGGCAGGCGAAATGATCCATCAATATGTTGAACCCGGAAGTATTTTAATAAGTAAGACAGACGAATTTGATTTCAGCTTCAACTTTTCAGAAAATATACTAAATCAATATATCAGGTTTGAAACCGGTAAAAAACCGCAGGGTATTTTTATGGACTTTGTCGAAAATCGTAAAGAGGATTTCGAGGAAGTTTTCAATGTTGTGCATCGCAAACTGCCAATGCCGGTTCCTTTTGGCGCTTCAATAAGCAGATATTCCGTTTTCAAGGGAAAAAACCGGATCGGCGAAAACGTCCTTATTGCTCAAAGAGCATATCTTGAAAATGCTTCCCTTGGAAAAGGTTCAAATGCTCAGGAAAATTGTTATATAATATATTCAACACTCGAGGGTTTTAATGTAACGGCGCATGGCGCTAAAATTATAAATGCAAACCTTGGTCTTAGAGTTTTTGTAGGTTTTAATTCCTTTTTGCATGGAAAACCGGGATGTGCGCTTGTAATAGGCAAAGGCTCCATTGTGATGCCCCATACAATTATCGATCTTAAAGAGCCTGTAAATATTCCTTCGGACTATATCGTATGGGGTTATATAGCTAATCAGGCTGATCTTGAGCGGCATAGCATGCCTTTGGAGAAATTATCTGCAATTGATGGAGAAGTTAAACTGGGCGCTATGCAGTTTACCGGAAGCGGGCATGCTTTTGTTAAGGCTTTCCGGGACCGGATAGAACATATTCTTGAAGCAAACGGCGCCTTTTTCGATGGCAGTAAATTTAAGGGCCATGCTCAGAAAGGTCAAAATATAGCATATAATATTATTCAGCCATATCCTATGGGGATCAATAAAGGATTATATCCTACTATAGATATTACTTTATAGTTCATCAATTTATTCCATCACGCCGAGTAAAAAGTCTGCCATACTTAAAAATTGGTGTTAATATTACTAATTTTCATTGTGTGCCCTGCGCCTCTGTACGGAAGGTATTTTTTGATAAAAAGTGCCCACTTGACAAATAGTGATCATGGGCATAGAAATATTTCCTTATTCAAAAATATCTAAGCAGGGATGAATATGAAGAAGTAGGATAATAATGAGGCAAGCGCATGAAACTTAGGGTAAAAGATGCCGCGGAACTGCTCAAGGTTTCGGAAAAGACAATCTATCGCTGGATAGCGCAGGAAAAACTGCCTGTGCATCAGGTCAGCAGACAATACAGGTTTAACCGGGCGGAACTTCTGGAGTGGGCTACAACCAAATGCATCCCCATATCGCCTAAAATGATGGAAGAACCGGGAGATGTCTATATCCCCTCATTGGAGGAGGCTCTCAGGTCGGGAGGTGTCCATTACCGGGTTGGAGGTTCCGACAAGGTTTCGGTGCTTCGAAGCATCGTGAATATCCTCGCATTGCCTGAAGAGGTGGACAGACAATTTTTGTTTCAGGTTCTTCTTGCGCGGGAGTCTTTAGGTTCCACAGCCGTAGGTGACGGCATTGCCATACCACATGTACGAAACCCAATTACGCTCCATGTAACGCGACCGCTTATGGCGCTGTGTTTTCTTGAAATACCCATCGATTTCCAGGCCATGGACGGAAAGCCGGTCCACACACTGTTTACCATTGTCAGCCCCACAGTCAAGGCACATCTCAATCTCTTGTCCAAGCTCTCTTTAGGCCTTCGTTCGCCCGACTTTGCAGGAGTTATTGCCCGAACCGGCTCACGGGAAGATATCTTTCGGCAAGCCGGCCTTCTGGATGCCCGGCTTGCCGAAAGATTAACAGTAAAGAAGGAACGGACGTCATGATCATGGGTCTGATGTTGGCATCCCTTACAGTGCTCCTTTTTGGCAGCGCTGTGTGCGTCTTCACAGGCGGTTCGGGAAAAAGTGCGTCCTTAATGGGATGTGTTACAAGTGTGATCGCTGCACTTTTGGCTATGGGGGCAGCAGGAACAATACTATGGACCGGAGGGGAATCATCACTCCGGGCGCCGTGGCAGGTTCCCTTCGGCTCTTTCTTTATTGCAGTTGATCCCTTGTCCGCCTTTTTTATTATTGCTGTCTCCCTCGTATGCGCCCTTGCCGCCATCTACGGTACGGCCTATTTGGGTCCCTACCGCGGCAAAAAGAATCTTGGCGTTTCGTGGTGCTTTTTTAATCTGCTATTTGCTTCAATGTTGTTGGTTGTCCTTTCCAGAAACGGCATATTGTTTCTGATTGCCTGGGAGGCCATGTCTCTCTCCTCTTTTTTTCTGGTGATGTTTGAGCATGAAAAGGCGGAGGTCCGGGAGGCGGGATGGGTATATCTTGTAGCAGCTCACGTAGGGCAGGCATGTCTGATGTTTCTTTTTATTCTTCTGGGGGGTCAGAATGCGAATCTTGATTTTGATAAGTTTACTACGCCTGTCGGCGCAGCATCAACACTGTTTCTGCTGGCGGTAGCCGGTTTTGGCGCAAAAGCAGGTTTTGTGCCCATGCATGTCTGGCTGCCTGACGCCCATCCGGCGGCGCCGTCCCATGTCTCAGCCGTGATGAGCGGCGTGATGATAAAGACAGGCATATACGGTCTTTTGAGAATGGTTTCGCTGATCGGCGCTCCGGCGGCCCAGTGGTGGGGCTGGACGCTGCTTATTATAGGCGCTGTCTCAGGTATTATGGGTGTGCTGTTCGCCCTGGCACAGCATGACATTAAACGTCTTCTGGCCTACCACAGCGTTGAAAATATCGGGATTATCTGTCTGGGGCTTGGGTTGTGGCTTCTTGGCGTCTCAATAAATAATCCGGTTCTGGCTACCCTTGGCCTTATGGGCGGATTGCTTCATGTGTTTAATCATGCCCTCTTTAAAAGCCTGCTGTTTTTCGGGGCAGGAAGCGTAGCCCATGCATCCGGCACAAGGAACATGGATCTTATGGGAGGGCTTGGAAAAAGAATGCCGCAGACGAGCCTGGCCTTTGCCGTCGGTGCTGCCGCCATATGCGGGCTTCCTCCCTTAAACGGTTTTGTGAGCGAGTTTCTTATCTATATCGGTGCATTCGGAATACTGGCCAAGCCCGGCGCCATAGGCAGCCCGGCAGTAGGAGGATTGATCGCACTGGCTGCCCTGGGATTAATAGGAGGGCTTGCCGCCGCCTGTTTTGCTAAGGTTTTCGGCATAGTGTTTTTAGGCGAACCACGCAGCGAAGCTTCAGCAGAGGCGCACGAAGCCCCACGGCCAATGCTCTTTGCCATGATCGCACTGGCTGCTTTGTGCATTCTAATGGGTCTTGCCGGTCCTGTTGCTGTTAAACTTGTAACTCCGGTTGCAGAACAATTGCTGGGAAATGCAAACGTATCGGAAACATCAGCCATGGCCTGCGGTCTCCTCCGGAAGATCAGCCTTGCCGGAGGGGCGTTGTTAATCCTTGCCGGAGCTTTATGGGGACTGCGAAGTTTTCTGCTTGCGAAACGGGTAAATAGCGCTGGCCCCACTTGGGACTGCGGTTACCTGGCCCCCAACAGCCGTATGCAATATACCGCTTCATCCTTTGCCTGGCCGGTTATCGATATGTTCAGGTGGCTGGTGCGCCCCAGGCTCCATGTCCTGTTTACAAAGGGGCTTTTCCCGCAAAAGGCGGATATAGCATCCCATACCGACGATATCTTCCGCCGGAATCTGTTTGCACCCTTATTCAGATTGCTTAGCGAGCTGGCCCAACGTATTCATGGGCTGCAAGAGGGCCGCAACCAGCTTTATGTGCTGTATATTGCCATAACGATCCTGGTTCTGTTGCTGGTGAAAGTGAGGTAGCCCGACATGACCATTACGGCATCTGTAATCCATTTATTTCTGGCCCTGATTCTTTCACCGCTTCTGATGGGTATAATCAATCGAACAAAAGCCCTGTTTGCCGGTCGAAAGGGGCAACCTTTGCTGCAACCTTATTATGACCTTATCAAGCTGATGAAAAAAGGCGCGGTTTACAGCACCACCTCATCCTGGGTATTTCGTCTGGGTCCCGTTCTTGGTCTTGCTGCTGTGATGATCTCAATCATGATAGTCCCGGCAGGCGGGATTGGAGGCATGCTTTCCTTTCCCGGTGACTTTGTCTTTATGGCCTATGCCCTGGGATTGACCCGTTTTGTCACAGTGTTAGCCGCCATGGATACCGGATCGGCCTTTGAAGGCATGGGGGCAAGCCGCGAGGTACAGTTTGCGATTATTGCCGAAGTCGTGCTGCTGCTGGGTCTGGCTGTACTTGCCGTGGGCACGCAGGAGATCAGCCTTGCCGGTATCTACGCCGGACTATGGACTAATTCAATCTCCACCCTGATCCCTGTGACCTTCCTTGTGGCTTTTGCTTTTTTAATTGTTTTACTTACTGAAAACGCCAGAATTCCTGTTGACGACCCGAACACGCACTTAGAGCTTACCATGATTCACGAAGTTATGGTGCTGGATCATGGCGGAGTGGATCTGGCCTTTATACAATACGGAGCGTCCCTGAAACTGTGGTTGTTTTCCGCACTCCTGGCAGGCATAGCCATCCCGTTAAGGACAGGGCTGCCGTTAATGGACATGATTATAAGCATAACCGGCATATTGGTTATAGCAATGCTGGTCGGCATAATCGAGTCGTGCATGGCAAGGCTTAAGCTATTGCATGTGCCTCAGATGCTTGTGGTGGCGCTTTCGGTGACAGTAGCTGCGCTTTTATGGATTATGAGATAATTGATAATATGAACATATGGACAAATATTTTTATTCTTGGTCTTGTATTGACCAATTTTCGTCTTTTGGCTACCAGCCGTCTTGGGGCTGTTATCCAGACCACTGTATTTCAGGCTTTCGCCCTCAGCGCGTTTATGTTGACCATGGCTGAAAGACCCTGGCCGCTTCTGCTTTTATTTCTTGCTCTTTTAACCCTTATAGTAAAAGGTGTTATTTTGCCGTGGCTTCTGCGCAAGGCGATGAGAGAGACAGGGGTTCAGAGGGAAATTGAGCCCATTGTCGGATACAACACTTCCGTGATTACAGGAATGGTCCTTCTCGGTTTGAGCTTCATGATCTTTATTCCTTTGAAGACATCGGTCTCCCAGGAATCCGCCTTTCTTCTTCCGGCTGCGCTCTTTACCACTCTGACGGGTTTGATGATAATTATCTCACGTAAAAACGCCCTGACTCAGGTGGTCGGTTATCTGGTTATGGAAAACGGGGTGTACGCCTTTGGCGCAGCCCTTGCCGTGGAAGAACCGCTGCTGGTGGAAATGGGGGTATTGCTGGACGTCTTTGTAGCCGTGTTTGTCATGGGTATTACCGTTTATCAGATCTCCCGGGAGTTTGATAATATAGATACCGACCGTCTGTCGGAACTAAAGGATTAATATCATGCTCATCAGTATAGTTTTGATTCCTCTCGCACTTGGCCTTTTGGCCCTTGTGATACCCGGAAAAGGGGTCAGGCGGGGATTTTTGATGATTGGCGCCATAAGCCACGGAATTATGACGATGGTCCAGGCTCTTCAAAAAGCACATCCTGCGGCAGGAATCTGGATCGGCCTTGACGCCGCCGGTCTCTTGTTTTTATCCATCACCAGCCTCCTTTTTCTGGCAGTTGCCGTGTACACTGTGGGCTATCTCGGCAGGGATTCGGATCGCAAGGTCAGAGACTCCGTTGAAGGATTCCTGTTCCAAAACGAGCCGGAGGCCGTATTTATCTCCTGCCTTTTGTTATTCCTGTCCTCCATGAGCATGGTCTGTATAAGCCGCGATATGGGATTGTTGTGGGTGGCGGTAGAGGCAACCACACTTGTCAGCGCACCACTTATCAGTTTTCACAGTCACCACCGAAGCCTTGAGGCAAGATGGAAATACCTTTTGATCTGTTCGGTAGGCATAGCAGTGGCCCTTCTTGGCAATTATTTTCTGGCCTTTGCCGGTCACGGCAAAACGCATCTTAATCTGGATAATTTGATTAAGGGTGCTGCAACACTTGACCATGCATGGCTCAAGGCCGCCTTTCTCATGTTGCTTGTAGGTTACGGTACGAAAATGGGAATGGCGCCTATGCACACCTGGCTGCCGGATGCCCACAGCGAATCTCCTTCCATGGTTTCCGCACTCCTGTCCGGCGCCCTTCTTAATTGTGCCTTTTTAGGAATCTTCAGGGCTCATTCAGTCCTTTCGGCTGCCGGGCTTGGCGTTTTCAGCGGCGAGCTGCTGGTCTTCTTCGGCATGTTTTCAATGGCCGTCGCCGCGGCCTTTATGATACGCCAGACCGATTACAAACGGATGCTCGCCTATTCAAGCATCGAGCATATGGGAATCATGGCTCTGGGCTTAGGTATCGGCGGCCTTGCGGCCACAGGGGCCATGTTCCATGCTCTCAACCACTCCATGACAAAAGGGGTGCTCTTTTTAGTATCCGGCCAAATGCTCTTCACCTATGGCAGTAAAAAGACCGAAAATGTCCGTCATGTTATAAACACGACGCCCCTTACAGGCATCCTTTGGCTGTCAGGATTTCTGGCCATTACAGGCGCTCCGCCCTTCGGCCCTTTTATGAGTGAGGTGACAATTTTAAAAGGCATGCTTCAATCAGGCCGATGGGCCGTAGCTGCCGGTTATCTGCTGGTGCTTGGAATTATCTTTATAGCTATGGCAAGGATCGTGATTCCCATGGCCTTCGGACTCCCCGAAAGCAATGAGACTTTTGTCCCTTCCCTTGCCAATAAACGGGAACCGCTATGGTTTGCAGTACCGGCAATGGCTCTGGTTGCGGTTATCCTGGCGCTGGGCCTTTATATCCCGGGATTTGTCTGGGATTTCTTTGGTCAGGCAGCCGCCGTGGCAGGAGGTTTTTAAGATGCCTTCTGAAAATTTACTAATAATAACAAACGGGCAGGCAATAGATCATGACTGCCTGCCGGTCATCTCCTTTGAAGAGTTCAGCAAAATTACAAAAGATTCCCTTGCTGCCGGTTCGCGGCTTTCCGCCTTGACTGTCTGGCGCCCTGAAAATGATGGCCCTTTGCGTATGATTGCTGTCTTGTCCCGGCCTTCATCCGGCGATCTTTTACTTACTTCGTGCGATCTGCCTGATCCATGGCCCTCATTGACGCCTGATTGTCCGGCAGCACATTGGTTTGAAAGAGAAATAGCCGAGATATGGCAGATCCGGCCCAAAGATCACCCCTGGCTCAAACCCATACGTTTTTTGCATTCTCATGAAACCAATTTTCATGAAACAACTACTGTGGGGATCACAGATTTTTTCCGTATAACAGGTGAGGAATCCCATGAAGTGGCTGTCGGACCTGTTCATGCCGGAGTAATTGAACCGGGTCATTTCCGTTTTTTGTGTCATGGCGAAACGGTATATCATCTTGAGATATCTCTTGGTTATCAGCACCGTGGCATAGAACGTGCCCTAAACGGAGGGCCTGGGCCGCGAACAATCCATTATATGGAAACACTGGCAGGCGATACAACCATCGGTCATGCTACAGCTTATTGCAGGGCTGTTGAAGCCCTGTCAGGCATGATAACTTCTCCCCGCGCTGAGGCCATAAGGGCCCTTGCTGCCGAACTGGAAAGGATCGCCAATCATATAGGAGACCTTGGGGCGCTTGCGGGAGATGTTGGGTTTTTACCGACCATGAGTTATTGCGGAAGAATAAGAGGAGATGTTCTGAACCTCACGGCGCTTTTATGTGGAAACCGGTTCGGACGCGGCTTGATCCGTCCATCAGGCGTGGCCTGGGACCTTGACGGTGAATTGATCACGAAACTGCTTAATGGGCTGAATGCCGTGGATAAGGATGCAACAGAAGCTGTTGAACTTATGTTCGATACCCCCTCGGTTCTTGCCCGGTTTGAAGGAACCGGGACAATATCTCCGGAAACTGCCATTGAGATTGGACTGGTAGGCGTAGCCGCAAGGGCCTGCGGTCTTGACTGTGATGTGCGCAGAGAATTTCCCTATGGCATGTACCGGTTTGCACAGGTCTATCCCTGCACATGGTCAACAGGCGACTGTTTCGCCCGTGCTTATGTGCGCTGGTTGGAGATCAAGGCTTCACTTGAGTTTATCCGTCAACAACTTTTTGAACTACCTGATGGTTTTATAGCACATGATATTACTCCAATGAAAGAAAGAATGCTTACAGTCAGCATGGTTGAAGGATGGCGGGGAGAAATCTGTCACGTGGCAGCTACGGACGATAAGGGACATTTCTTATTCTATAAGGTTGTTGATCCATCGTTTTATAACTGGTTCGGACTTGCCCTGGCCTTGCGTAACCAGCAGATTTCCGATTTCCCGCTATGCAATAAAAGTTTCAATCTATCCTATTGCGGACATGATTTATGAAGAGGGTATAGAGCATTAGCGAAATGAAACAAAAGTTTTACGAGATTATTTATGCTTCGAATTATTAAAACACGCATTAAACAGAAATATAGAACCATGGCATACCCGGACGGTTCTCCTCCGGAATTGCCGGCCCGATTTGCCGGGCGTCCCGTGGTGAATCAATTAAATTGTGAAAGCAACTGTAATCTTTGCATTACTGCCTGCCCTGTGGCTGCTATATCTCTATCTCAGGAAACCGGCGGACCAGTCATTGATATGGGTCGTTGTATTTTCTGCCGTGCCTGCGAAAGCGCATATCTTGCAGATGCTATCCATTTCAGCCGCGAATACCGCCTCGCATCATCTTCGCGTAGCGAGCTGTTTGTTAAGGCAGGATCGCCTGAATATTCACCTGTAAGGCACGATATTGCAGCAAAGATATTCGGCAGATCCCTAAAGCTCAGGCAGGTATCAGCCGGAGGATGCAACGCCTGCGAAGCAGACAGTAACGTACTTAGCACATTGGCCTGGGACATGGGCCGTTTCGGGATACAATTCGTGGCATCGCCAAGACATGCGGACGGCCTTCTGATAACAGGGCCTGTTACTGAAAATATGCGCATTGCCCTTGAAAAAACCTACGCCGCTGTTCCTGAACCGAAGATAGTTATTGCTGTTGGTTCATGCGCCATTTCAGGAGGCCCATTCATTGACCACCCGGAACAGCACAACGGGGCCATGGATATTGTACCGGTGGATTTATTCATTCCAGGCTGCCCGCCTCATCCCCTTACTATACTTGATGGACTGTTAAGGTTTATAGGAAGAATAAAGAATTTTTGCGAATCCGGCAAATTATAAAGAGTTGACAACTTTGTTTTAGGCATTATTTTGTTATTTGTTTTACCATGTTGTTTATTAAATATTATAATTTATTAATATAGAATACTTTAATCTAATCCTTTCTATTTAATCCGGACATAAGATGACAACCAAACGTGATTACTATGAAATTCTTGGAGCGAGCCGTAGTGCTTCTCCAGATGAACTGAAAGCCGCATATCGCAAGCTTGCATTAAAATATCATCCGGACAGAAATCCGGGTGATAAAGAATCGGAAGAAAAATTTAAGGAAGCTGCTGAAGCTTATGAAGTGCTTCATGATCAAAAAAAGAGGGCGATTTATGATCAGTATGGGCATCAGGGCTTAAGCGGATCAGGTTTTTCAGGATTCGGCGGTTTTGAAGATATCTTTTCCAGTTTCAGCGATATTTTTGAAGATTTTTTCGGATTTGGTGGAGGTGGTGGTCGTTCACGCAGCCGCAGCCAGAGAGGTTCCGATCTTCGTTATGATATTTCACTTACCTTTATGGAAGCCGCATTCGGAATTGAAAAAGAGATAACCATTGAAAAAGCGGAAACATGCCAGGAATGTCTCGGAAGCGGAAGTGAGCCGGGCACCCAGCCTGAAACCTGCCGGCATTGTCATGGAACAGGGCAGCTTTCTCAAAGCCAGGGTTTTTTCACATTAAGGACGGCATGTCACTTCTGCCAAGGTTCCGGCCAGATAATAACGCATCCCTGCAACAAATGCCATGGAACCGGAAAAACAATTATAAATAAAAAAGTTTCATTGAAAATTCCTGCAGGGGTTGATTCCGGTTCAAGATTGCGGCTTACGGGTGAAGGCGAATCAGGTCCTTATGGTGGTACAAGCGGAGATCTATATGTATTTATAAGTGTACAAGCCCATGAATTTTTTGAGCGGGATGAGGCAGATGTTTATTGTAAAATACCGATATCATTTGTGCAGGCTACTCTGGGCGATAAAATAACCATACCTACTTTAAACGGTAAAAAAACTATCACAATTCCCAAGGGAACTCAGCCCGGAGAGGCGATACGCCTGCATGGCGAAGGAATTCCGCATTTAAGAAACCATATGCGCGGAGACCTGATCATTCAGCTTAATATAAAAACGCCTATAAATCTTACAAAAAAGCAGGAAGCCCTTTTAAAGGAATTTTCCGAACTTGAATCAAGTAAATTTTCAACCAAATTAAAGAATATTTTACACAGTGTATCGACAGGCAACTCCAAATAAAAAAGGATAGGATTTAAATGTTTGAACTTAAAATTATAACTAATTTTGCGGCAGCTCATCAGCTTAAATTGGTAGCTGAAAAATGTGAGAATCTTCACGGTCATAACTGGAAGATCGAAGCATGCGTAACAGGTGATAAATTAAATGACGCCGGAGTTGTAATAGATTTTGGAAATTTAAAAATAATTCTATCCGAAATAATAGCAGAACTTGACCATAAATTTCTAAATGATCTTGAGTGGTTTAAAGGACTCAATCCATCATCGGAAACTATTGCGGTGAGAATTGCACAAGAACTTGAAAACAGAATTGATGACCCGGCAGTAAAGGTTTCAAGTGTAACTGCATGGGAATCCGATGATGCCTGCGCAAAATATATATGCCCGTGAATGAAGCCTGTAACAATCAATTAATTATAATTCATTAGCTATTTTCAGATGCCATGTTTCTAATATACGGCCAGGATGAATTTTTTCTATCATTTAAATCATATTCTACCAGATAGTTGCAATAAAAACTGAGCAAACGCCAACGGATGATGTATACAGCAGTTATATGACATTTCATTCGTGAGGTAACTGATTTGAATCTAATTGGAGCAGGCAATTTCGAAAGACCTCAGTAGCTGTTGCGCTTCATGCTTGATCATAAAATCAAAGGGAGTTTTACCAATGACTTCATCAGGACTGTAACCCAGCAATGCCTCAACCTTTGGGCTGGTGTAACTGAATATACCGGCAGAATCCGTCTCCCAGATCCAGTCTGTTGAATTTTCCACTAGGATCCGGAACCGTCCTTCACTGATCTCAAGTTTTTTTCCGCCTGTTTGCGTTCAGCAATTTCATTGGTCAACTTCTCGGTTATTTCCATTAAAGTGGAACTTTTATTCTGCACAATATCCTCCAACTCTTCTTTATTTTTTTGAAGTTCAATTCCGGCATTTCTCTTATAGCACATGATCTATTTCTTCATCTTGTGTTCAGATATTATATAGCCGTCCGGGGTTTATACCGTGTCAGTCGGATTTAATGCTCTTTTTGCGCTTTCGTCGCGGCCTTCCGGAGCTGCGGTTTAGTATCGCACTCAGTTCATCGATGTCTGTAAAAGACTCACGATTGCCAAGGCCGTCGAGTGCCTCCACCAACCCTGTGATCTTCCGGCGATCTTCCGTATTCACCCGCGGATAATAAAGCTGTCTATAGTTAGATGTTCAGTCATAGTGAAATGAATATATAACAACCTTACCTACAAATGACCTACAGATTGTAAAAAAAATGAAAATAAAAAAAATAGTAGGCGGTATTAAGTCTTGATGTAGGGAAATACAGATGGTCTCTGTTTCAGCGAAAAGGTTTTATGCCAGGATATTTCTAAGGCATACTGCAGCAGCGGTAAATACCTTGACCGCTACTGCCCTGTTGCATATTATCCGATAGCAAACAATTAGAAACTGATAGAATTCTATTCGGCCATGCATATTTATTTCATTTAAATATGTCTTTTAAAAGCTTGCCCGCCTCATTTCCCAGCTTGCCTTCAACGCTTTTTTGTATCTGGTCCTGTATGGCGTTTGTCGCAGCGTTCTTAAGCAGCCGGTTGAGACTGTCTCCGTCCGCGGCAATGCGGGGGCTTGTTACATCTCCTTTAACAGCACATGGAATTTCCAGTCTCTTGTCTTTATTCAAAAGATATCTCATAATTCTGTCTTTTTCCAGACGCGCGGATGTGGATTGGGGCAGCACAAGGCTTGTTCGTAAATCAAGTTTCTTATCAAGTCCGATATTTCCGGCACCGGAAAGTGTAAAGTCCCTGGTGGACATGGCCATTGTATCTAAGAGAATTTTGCCGTCACGGATGTTGAATTTTCCCGAAAGATTCTGGAATGATGTTTCCTTAACCTTTGTTTGAGTGCCAGGTGATACAATTTGCGCCAGTTGACCAAGACCTTGAAATTTCAGCAGGCTCTGGCCTACGGCATCCAGCAGGTTGACATTGGCAAGCTTGCCGTTGATAATATCCGCTGAGCCGCTTCCGGCAAGAGTTTTTGAAATCATAGGCCAGTCTGATCCTTTACCTTGAAACGAAGACTTGATGTTGAATTTTCCATAGAAAGTATCTTTTATACTTGTGAACTGACTGAGTGCAGAATTAGCATCGATATTACGGGTGGTAAGATCAGCACTCCACCGCGGAGACTGCATATTATCAAGATTTATTTTGGCGCTGGTCGATATATCCCCACCAAGGGTATTAAAAGTTAAGTTTTTTAATGTTGCCACTGCATCAGCATATACAAGTTCTGCCAGAACATTCTCAAGTACGAGTTTATCATATATGCATTTTTTAATAGATACCTTCCCGGCAACCTTTAAATCAGGGGCATTTTCCTTTTCAGACGTTTTTGCCTTTAAAGTTGTTTTTGCTTTAGGAGTTGATCCGGCAGCTGCTTCTTTTTTCGCGCTTTCTGCCTTTTTTTTGCCGGAAGGCGATCCCAGCAATGCGTCAAGATCAAGATACGATGATCCAAGATTAAATGAAATATCCGGCTTCATGGGGTTGCGGACTGTTGCATTGATGCTTAAATCAGATTTGCCGATTCTAAGTGATGTGTTCTTGATCCGGATGGCATTATTTGCAATGATAGCGGATGCTTGGATTTTTTTAAATTTTTTACCCAGCTCAGCTGAAGCGGCGCTTCCGTTTTTAATAGTAAGATTGCCGCTAATACCTTTTAAGTTTTTTAATTCATCAATTTTCCCTTTGAATCTTGTATCGGATAATTCAAGTATTCCATCAAGTTCGTAGGTCTTTAGCATAGGAAGAACCGGTGCCAACGCACTCAGCGGTGTTGGCGCGATAGATACCTTTCCATCGATAAAGGGATCTGCAAGATGCCCGA
The DNA here is from genome assembly GCF_051233685.1 of Desulfobacterium sp. N47. Lineage (NCBI taxonomy): Bacteria > Pseudomonadati > Thermodesulfobacteriota > Desulfobacteria > Desulfobacterales > Desulfobacteriaceae > Desulfobacterium > Desulfobacterium sp. N47. The sequence continues at coordinate 6,661 of NZ_JBAMMY010000113.1, read as the reverse complement.
TATCGGCCGATCCTTTCAATACTATTTTACTTAAAATAATTTTAAGATCGTCGATCCGAAGGGTATCTTTTTTAAGATGTCCGGATAAACCGATCGAAAAAGGTGTGCCGGAATCTTTTTGAAACAGATTCCCAAATACTATTTTTCCTCCTGTAGCATCGACATTGCTCTTAAAGCCTAAATCCTCCATAGGGCCGGTTGCGGTATCCCCCGGCTTTTTTGGCGGGCCTGAAATATCTGTTTCGATCTTCCATGGACCGTTTATTATAAGTTGCCGGGCGGACGAATCTTTGCTTGCAGTGTCGTCTAACACCATATTCAGGTTATCCCAATCCAGATTGATGCGACACTGCAGTTTGTCCCTGAGTTTTCCCTTTAACGTCGTTATAGCATTCATAGATCCGGATTTAACGCTCATTCCTTTCATATATGAGGCTAAATGTGAAAAATTAATATCGCTAAGAGACAAGGTCAGATCAACAGGAATATTATCAGGCTCCGGATTCTTGCCTATAGGCCCTAAATCACCGGACAGTGCGACATGAACGGCCTTGGGGCTGGCATAGATATCGGTATCAAGATCAATATAGATTTTCTGCGATAAAGAAACCCCTTTTATCAAAAGGTTGAATTTATCCAAAGCGATTTCTTTAGAAGCCTTTGCATCTGATGAATCAAAGAATTTAAAATTCCCTTCCCTGATTGAAATTTTAGATATTTGAATATTTTCCAGCGTGCTCAGCGGATCTTTGGTTTCAGTGGCGGCTGGAGCGTTTTTTGCCTCTTTTTCAGTCTTTGCAGAGACGATCATGTCTGAAAAATTCATTTTGCCCTGAGCATTTCTTTCAATCACCACGGATGGTCTTTCAATGGAAACGGATGAAATCATAATTTCCTTTTTCAGCAGCGGCAACAGCTTAACATTGGCTTTCAACTTTTCGATCCGAACAAAATTCTGCTGCTTGAAATCCGGGTTGTTGGAGATGCTGACATTATTGATCTTAGCCCCCAGCCCGCTCAGAATTGTTAGTTTCACATCGCCGATGGCCACCTTCCGGTGGATCTTTTTTTCGATGACCGGAATCTGCTTGGCAACAATATCATTGATGTTAATGAAAAATGGCAGAAGAAAAAGGACTAAAAGAAAGAGCGCCAGAACAATACCGGTGGTTACAAGGATTTTTTTCATCATCTCATCTCCATATGTAAATGGTCATTTATTTAGTTTTGAAAAAGTAAAAGCCACCTGCAGATGAATTTAATTGCCGGTTAATATTATAAACATAAATACTATCCAAAGGCAAGGGTGAAATCGTGAGGTTTCCAAGGATCAATTTTCTATTTACTTGTTGCCGGAGCGACCCAGGCGGACGTTACGCAATTTATAGAAAATAATTTTAAGGTACCCAAATCCTGGCGGATATTGGGGGACAAAGATAATAGCCATCCTGTTCCCCAATAATATCGCTAAAAAAAACTTCACGCAGGGCGGCATTTTATATGCCGCCCCTATGCTGACCTGAAGCTTATTCTCCCATATTTCCTGCAGACACCTTTACTCCGAACCTGATGTTATTCGGGTAAGCAAAAAAACCGGTAAGTTCGGTGCCGTCAGGGCTAAAGATTTTAACCCATGAAGTATTAAGCAAACCGGGCCCAATGCCTGTTATGATTTCTGTCGTTCCGTCGCCGTTAACATCGCCTGCCGCAACCTGAACTCCGTTATGGGTGTTAGGGTATGCATTAAACTCAACGCCTGCAGGAGTTCCGGCTCCTTTAAAGACTTTCACTAAAGCTTCGTTAATCAGACCTGATCCGGCGCCTGCAATTATTTCGGCAATCCCGTCGCCGTCCAAGTCTTTTACAGCTATGTTAACGCCGTAAAATTTATTGTCAAATGCCCTGAAGTCATACAGTTCCGTTAAATCACCGTTTTCAAATTTCCACACTTTTATAATAGCAGGATTAAACAGCGCCGGACCGGGTGCTGTAATTATCTCGGGTTTGCCATCGCCATCAACATCACCTGTAGCTACATTTACTCCCAACAAAGTTAGAGATACAAGTTTGGGGCCAACCATATCGGTAAATCCGCTGCCGTTGTATTTCAGGATTTTAATTGCGGCAGGATTTAAAAGGCCCGGGCCGGTGCCTGCAATAATTTCATCTTTCCAGTCTCCGTCTATATCGCCTGATGCAATAGTCAAACCGGATTTTGTATTAAATGCCGTGTATTCGGTTATAAACGTTCCATCCCGTTTAAAAGCTTTCAGTGTTGCACTGTTATTCGGCCCCGGTCCCTCGGAAACTATTATCTCATCGTAACCATCTCCGTCTATATCTGCTGATACTGTATTCGCACCAAATTTTGTATTGAAAGCCATAAGTTCAAGAACCGGTTCAAGCTTTTGGTTAAACACTCTTACCCAGGCTTCATTTAGAAGACCGGGGCCCTGGGATGTAATTATGCCTGGGCTTATTTCGGGATTTTTCAAAATATTTACTGTAATAATAGTCTGTTGTTTTACAAGCCCGTCATCTCCGGTAAGTTTAATTTCATATGAACCCGGTTTTACATTTTTAGAAGTAAGTATGGAAAGAATTACATGACCGGGAGCCTGGATCATAGCAGAATTATCCAAATCTGCTTTCATGCCAGGCGGAACACCTTCAACGGCTAAGTTGATACTGCCTTCGTAACCGTTTGCTGCATTGATATCAATGTGAACCTGGTCTGTTTCAAGCTGCTTTAAAGTAAGATCGGTTTTATCGGCAATAATTTCAAATCCTGACACATCGAGCGTAAGCGGTAATATGTGTTCTACCGTCTCTGAACCATCGCTGCCCCACTTTAAGATTTAAGGTATGTATTCCAAGTGTTGTTGCAGCTGTTGTAATAGTCATTACAAACGATTCTCCCGGCGGAACTATATTACCGGGTGCAAAAATAACTAAAGTGCCGACGGGAAGTTCATCCACGCCTATTGCAACAGCTGCGTTCCATCCGTCCACAGGGGTAAGATATATTAAATAAGTTGCGTTTTCCCCTCGATTTATTTTACGGTAAACGGAATCGGCTGCAATGGCAAAGTCTGCTACTGTCAGAAGATTAACCTTTGTTGAAGAATCATTTAATATCTGCTCTCCGGATTTTATTGTTTGAGAAATAGTATAAATTCCTTCTGTCTGTAATCCTGCCGTATCCCATACCAGTGTATGCACTGTGCTTTGTCCGGGCGAAACGGTACTCACTGTCGAGCTGCTGCTGTAAATTTGTGCTCCTGCCGGATCTTTTACAGAGGTAAGCACTGTAAGATTCTGATAGATAGCGGAAGAGGTAAGGTTTATTATTTTTGAAGCAATATTGACCGTTTGTCTTATCTTATAGGTATCTTTATCTGTTGTTGTTACAAGAGATACATCGGGAATCAAAAGATTAAAACTTGCAGTATTGTTATCCTCATTAAACTCAGCAACAGTGTTACCGGGGTCGGCATAGGCTTTTATGGCTCCTCGCTAAAAAGTATTGGTAATCCGATTCAAGACATGATAGATATCAGTCATCAAGAGATAGAGGAGGTTGAGACAAATTACTATGAGAGATACGGAACTATTTCAGTTGGCATTGGGTTTGACATCACCATGGCATGTTGAATCGTGTAAATTTGATTTGGATAAACATCGTCTGGATGTTAAGATTGATTTTCCTCGGGGCAGTGTGTTCGCCTGTCCCAGTTGTGGCAAACTCGAATTCAGGTTACCCACATGAAATAGCGAGGAACCATATTTTTTAACCTTAGAGCCACTTTCAAAGTGTTTCAGTTTGGTCAAGGTCAAGGCGGGCGAAAATTTTAACCACAGGAATACATTTAGTATTTTGAGGATTAAAATTTGAGTCCAACGCAGAGATCGGCCTAAATGGGACGTTTTGAAACTGGCTCCTTATAGTTCTCATACTATCCCCATGCTTTACTGAGAGAATAGAGAATATATCATAAAGCTTTGATTACTTCTGAAAGATAATGTTCAACAGGCGCAAATTCATCTCTTAGCACCTCAATATCGCAGTCTATTTTGTGTTGCCAATAATGGGAAAGATAAATAGTTTGTTCAGGATTGCTACTTGTTAATTTATAAGGATCGCCTGCTTTAACCGCTACTATTATTAAATTTTGCAGTTTTTCCGGCTGCGTTGGATATTGAACAGGAAAAACATAAACATAGGGGAAAACGGATTTGATTGTTGCATGGGCAGCACGGAAAAACCTGCCTTTATCACCCTGTATGGCTGAATAAATATTAGTAATCATCACGCCCTTGTCATTAAGCAAAGCTGATGACTCCTGCATTGCTTCTGCCGTTGTCATGTGAAAAGGAGGCGAAGCGGATGATTTAAAAACATCCATGAAAATCACATCATATTTTTTTGTTGCCCGCTTTAAGAAAGTTCTTCCATCCTCATGAATGCTTTTTATCCTTGGGTCATCTTTTAAATAAAAATATTTCTTTGCAAGTAAGGTAAAATCCGGGTCAATTTCAATTACATCAATAAAATTGTTCGGATTTCGTTTCAGGTAATCTCTTGCAACCGTATATGCCCCGCCTCCTATAAGAAGGGCATTTTTGTTTTCCGGGCAAAAATGTTCTATAAGGCGATAGAATTTTGCGTAACTGAAAAAAAGTTCATCCGGTTCCCCGACTATCACAGCAGATTGCGCCCAACTCCGGTCAACACGCATAAAGCGTATTTGTTTGCCTGTATCCGGATCCTTTATTTCCTCGATTAATACCCGATTGTATTTTGTATCAATATCGCTTGCCTCATTTCCGGAAGCAGGTGATTGAAAATAATATACCGAAAGCAGTGCGGCAGCAAAAACCAATACGGCGGCTTTTACTGCTTGAGTCTTGTTCCCCAGGCAAGCCAGAAAATAAACAATAAAAAGCACAAAGGATAGGAAAAAAAGAATATTGCGGCTTCCAAGAAAAGAAATCAGGAAAAACCCGGTAGCAAATGTTCCGATTATACTTCCTACGGTGGATATGGCATAAAGCCTTCCCACAGTTGCACCCGAATGCGCAATATCTTCCATTCTGAGCCTTATGGCATAAGGGGAAACAGAGCCAAGCATAATGCTTGCAGGAGCAAAGAGAATCGTTGCTGCTATGACAGCGCCAAGCCGTACATCCGGCACTGATTTTCCCACAATATCAAGAACCGGAGTTTTTATAACAGCTATTATTCCGACAAGTAGTGCACAAAAAAATATCAGAATTGAAAAAGTTTTGTACCCAAGTTTTCTGTCTGCGAGCCGCCCACCCCAGTAGTAACCAACGCTTAAGCTTGCCAGTATCACCCCGATAAGACTTGTCCATACATAAATTGAAGTCCCGAGATAGGGGGCAACAATCCTTGAACCGGCAAGTTCAAGTGCCATCACAACAGCACCAGTGATAAATACAATTATTTCAAGCCGGTATTTATTCATTTATTATTCAATCGCTTATGCTTATCGCGTCTACCGGGCAAAAATCCGCACAATCACCGCAGCTGATACATTTTTCGTCATTACATTTAATCGCAGCATCATCTCCGAGGAAAAGAGCTGATTCCGGGCAGATATCTATACAGCCTGTACACTTGATACATATTTTCATGTCAATAACAGTCATCATTTGCTCCTATTGTTTTGCTACGCTGGAAAAATCCATTCCAAGATCTGCCATAACGACCTGAACGGTAGCTCTGCCGCCTCCCGTTATTGATCCACCGGGATGGAAGGACTGACCGCTCATATACAGTCCATCTATGGGTGTCCTGTATTGTCCCAGTTCGGGTATGGGCCTGTGAGAAAAAAACTGGTGCAGATAAGAACCCGGCCCGAGAATAGATCCGTTTACAAGGCTTGGATTCATCCTCTCATAATCGATCGGAGAATATATAGTGCGTGCGATGATGTTTTCCGGTCCCATATTGCTTGTATGTGTTCTCAGTTTTTCAAGTATCATGTCAGCAACTTCTGTTTTTATCTCATCCCATTTTGCAGGTCCGCCATCTTTAAGATAATAAGGCACGTAATGCCATAAATACAGGGTATGTTTACCGGCAGGAGCGCGTGTCGGATCAAGAACTGTAGAGCAGCTGACGAAAGGGGCAAGATTTTCGGGTGAAGGGATTAGGCCGTATCTTAATTCATCATACAGATGCCGGAAATTATCCAGCCAGCATAAAGGTTCTATGCTGATGGATTTACCAACATGATCGCCCGCTTTCCATTTTGGCGCTTCGTTTAATGCCATATGCTGCATGATACCGGAAAAGCCGGGATCCTGAATTCCGGCAACCCTTGAGGCAAATCCTTTGTCTGTTTCAGAAACCATATCAGGAAAGACCAATCTTGGATCAATGTTTGCCACAATAGCGCGCCGGGCGCCTATCTCTTCTCCTGAAGCCAGAACTACACCTGTTGCCCGGTTGCCTTTAACGATAATCTTTTTTACCTCACTGGCAACCTTAATAGTATAGTGGACCCCATGTCAAGACTGATTTTCATAAAAATTAAGCTACCAAAGGTCTCTGATATTTTCTCCGGGTTTAAGTTCTTTTTTCTTACAAAGTCCTTTTCAAAAGGTCCGCTATTGCCGGATAAATGAAAAATGT
>NZ_JBAMMY010000100.1:0-6444 GCF_051233685.1 Desulfobacterium sp. N47 | reverse complement strand
TAACCTAATTCATCCAATAGATCACAAACCGTCCTCTGGCTTACCGGGTGACCTCTTGCTGTCAGTTCCTCGGCAAGTTTCGTCGTGCTCTTGCATGTCCAGCGAAGGGGCGTCTCAGGATCTCCACGAGTGGCAGGCTCTAATAACTTATCAAGATCCTGAAGCAAGGAAGGATCTTTTTCTTTCAGCTTCTTTCTGCCGCCGCCTGTTCTTCTGATCCTTCCGGGTAATCGCGAGTCAATATCCGGTCCTCCCGATTTAAGTTCGGATATCCCCACATATATAGTCGTTCTTGATAATGAAGTAGCCTCCGACACTTGGGAGATACCCCCTCTGCATAGTGACTGTGCTTCTACCGCCGCCCATAGACGAAGAACCTTCTCATCTAAATGTGAACGTAAATACCCATACTTTACCTTGATTTTCTCAACAGTGTTTGACATACATAACGCATATCATTACCGTAGATAAATGTCAACATAATTGTTCAATTTATTATTGCTAAGTTACTTAAAGCGCATAGCACATGGGTCATGGATAGTCACAATTTGTGCAGATATTTTCTTGGCGGGAACATCCAGATTGGCAAGAAACTCATAGACACTCATTACGGAAAGATTCCCGCCGTATTGGTCAAATATCTTGTAGCAATTGGGGCAGGCCACCAGTACTTTTTTGATTTTATTCCGAATCAGAAAATCTTTCATTTCTTCAAACATGGCGTTGAAAAAATCATCCCGTCCCAGATCATGAGATGGCTTGGTGCAGCAGTCCAGAACTATTCCAACGGAGGGGATTTTTTTGCTGAATAAGTTCAAACAGAGCAAGTGTTCTATCAGCTCTGGTTCCGGGAAGTGTGCAGCCAGGGAAAAAAATTGTATCGCACCCTTCCGGCAAACCATACCAGCTGAAGAGTTTTGATGTGCCCTTTTTTTCATAGGCCAAAATGCCGCTGTGCTCCTGAAAAACGCCGGACCCTTGCCTTGCAGCCTCACGCCGCATTTCAAGAAACATACTTACCGGATTCACATTTACCGGACATACCGCTGCACATAACCCGCAAAGGCTGCATTCAAATGCCATTGTCTTAAAGGTCTTGTTCGTGAGATCAAAAGTTTCGGCGATCTCTTTAGGCTTGCCGTATTGTCTTAGAAATTCACACTCTTTTTGACATAGCTTACAGTTGGTGCATTGCAAAGAGACGGTTTGCAATTCTTGCTGCAACGCATAATCTTGTGTTTTTACAGATGATTCGGTTTTTATTGAATAAGGGCTATTCATTTAAGATTTACTCCGGCTCATTAAAGAGTAATCACCTGATCAATCCCCGCTCCGGCCAGTGCTTTGTGTAAATCCGGGAAACAGCCTATAGTTGCTGATTCCACCAGGCAGTCCTGGATTCTGCGATCAATAACACATTTATCGCATCCCATAAGCAACATTCCTGTTTCCGCAGCAATCCGGGATAGACGTTCTCCCACATCATTGCCTTCTACCAGCATAAAAGTGTTATCTAAAAAAAAGAACATACCGCACACTTCAAATCCGTGTGTACCTGATTCCAATTGCGGAATAATCATATTACTCAATATATAATGTGTATTTGAGGTTGAAAAAATATAGGCAACTTTCATGAATATCTCCATAATAAGTCGTAATACAATGTGTGTTGTTTATTCGTCTGTGCAAATCCTGATATAGTTATCTACTATTAATTGAAGGATATATTGTCAAATCGATAATTATTATACTTTCAGAATGGATGTATCGAAAATTTATATGCATACATATTGTCTGTGCAAAGAGTATAGAATTGGGGATAAAGAAAGAATATAGTAATTAAAGCTATCTTATGAAGAAAGTTAAGAATTATTGACCGCTATGATCCTTGATCAATATTATATTTGCTTGCTTAGCCTGACTCAACAGTTGAATATGAGACAGCTATCTGTTGCAATTCAGATTTAAAATATTGAGGCCAACCTATCATGGCATTCCTCTGTGTTTCTTCCAGTATCTGTATTCATATAACCATTGTTCTTTTCGGTATTTCACCAGGTGTTGCATGCGATCCCTGAATATTGCCATCTTTTTTTCAACATTCTTATCCTGTTTTTTCACTCTCCAGTCTTTAACCAGTTTTTCACCGAGAGCAAATGCTTTTTTGCAAATATCCTGAGTAAAAATATCATCCTGCAGTTCAGACATTGTAGCCCATACTGAGCCTACAGGCCGGATACCGGTTGTTATCAGAAAATAATTTATGTAGTCAGCAATAGGTTTTTCATCTCCGCCTCCTGATGTTACTACGGAAGCGCCGTATTTTCCTTCAAATCCCATACAGTGTAATATGCCGCAGCAGCGATCCATAAAAGCTTTTAATTGGGCGCTTACATTGAAAATATAATTGGGACTGGCAAGAATCAGGCCGTCTGCTTTAAAGATTTTAAGCTTTATTTCTTCAAATTTGTCTTTTTGAAAGCAATAGCCCTTAACATGGCATTTATCACAACCACGGCAGGGCAACACTAAATCTCCAAGTAAAAATATTGTTTCGTTCTCAGCTCCCATACTTTCAGCGCCTTTAATTACTTCATTAAGCAGCCGTGCAGTATTCCCTTGTTTACCACGCGGACTTCCGACGATACTGACAATTTTCATAATTGTTTCCTCTCAGAAAAATGTTATTTTAACTGCGCTGGTTTATTTGATAGCTTGACAACATCCTTAAAGCATTGTCTGAAAGCAGGTCTGCTCAGGTTTTCTATTATTTTGCAGTTTGCTTTTATAAGACGCATGATAATACTTTTATTTGTATTTTGTCAATTATCACTGTAGATACCTATTATCGTATTTGCCGGAATAATATTCCGATTGCCTGGTTGTAATTGGGCATACTTACCCATGCCCAATCGAAACAGATTTATGACAATTGCTAAAATCTTTTTGACTAATAAAAAGGAAATTTAACAATGATAAATGTAATTGCATCAATACATATTAAAGATGGGCGATTATCTGAATTTATAGATATTTTTAAATCCATGATTCCAAAAGTTCTTGAGGAAAAGGGATGTATCGAATATGTGCCAACCATGGATGTTCCCACGGGCTTACCACCGCAGGAGTTGAATAAAAATGTTGTTACAATAATTGAAAAGTGGCTCAGTTTAGAGGATTTACGGGCACATCTATCAGCACCGCACATGCTTGCATATAATGAAAAAGTTAAGGATATTGTTGAAAAAGTATCACTTAAAGTGCTGGAAGAAGTATAGCCTGTATATTGGAACTTAAAACATCAAATATTTAACTTTAAATTTAACCTGATAAAAGCATGCAAACAATTGATTCGGATGTCCAGCGACGTTTCCGGCAATTGTAGCATGAGATCGGATCATCGGCGATCTGTTCATCTTCATCATCGGGGACAAAAAAAGTGCAGTTTGCCGCTGTTTCGGCGGCCATCTCCCAGTTATCATTGCCGCCAGTAAATTCCTTTTGCCTATGTGAATTAATACGCCATGCCGGCATTAACTGCTATTCCTTTCTCAGTAAGCCCTCAGCTGCTGTTTGCTGCACGTCTCCCATTGGGCAAAACCATTGCCATAAGATTTAATTTTATTCACCAGCAAAGTGGATTTTCCTTCAAGCAAAACTGCTTTAACCTTATTGCCGAGCCGGATTTTTTCGTTTTCTTTCAGCAAACATCCTTCAATGCTTTGGATCACCTCAACATGCGTTTGCCTTTTTATCTCGTCAGGAGTGACAATACCATCTGCCGATTCAATCTTGAAATGACCTTTAAAACGACCGTCATTGCCTGTCAGGCGAAGACCTGCCGCGGCAAGTGCGCCTATCACGCCCTGGCCTGTTCCACCATGCTCCGAAAGATGAACATATATGAGTTTTGCCAGCTCATATGCGGAATCTTTCACAAGTACTTTTTTCTTGGCATTATACCCAAAAGCCATCAGTTCATCAGCTCTGAAAAGTCTATCGATATTCACTATACACAATCCGGGATCAGAGCCAATGGCACTTTCATTATGTAAAAATTCCATGGCAAAGTTTAAAAAAGCATCCCTATAATCATCATTTATCTCTGCCGGAAAGCACATGGCGCTGTTATGGGAAGTATAAGGAATATCAGGATGGACCAGCATCTGATGACGGGTAACATAGCCTCCTTTTCCCCATCCTTTTATTGACAGACTCTCCGACAAAATCGATGCAAGTTCCCCGGTTCCCACGCTCTCCAGATTATCCGTATCATCGATAGCAACCAATAGCCTCATTGCCAAACTCCTTTTATTTTATCCTTTTTGCAAAACAGCCTATTTTCTTTTTTTCGGTTTTCTCATATTTTTACCACTCAAAATTTTTTCTGTCATCTCTTCCGAAAGCTCATAGTCAAAAAATTTTTTATAAAAGTTCTTGGTCTCTGCTTTTATATCTACATCTGTAAACCGTTCCGGATAAAGCGTTTTTGCCGCCCAAAGGATGGCAAGCGGCGTCTCCAGCGATCCCGGATGCCCCCAGCGTGATATACCAATCGGCATTTGATATACTTTTTTGTTTTTTTACAGCTTTCAAAGCAGCCCATTTATCGTCTTGAAGAATAAGTTTTACAGAACCTGGTTCATTGGCAAGTATTACATCTGGGTTCCATAACAAAATCTGCTCCAGGCTTGTATAGTTTGCTCCTTCAATGATCTGCTGCCCCAGGTTGAGAGCAACATTTTTACATCCTGTGATTTTGAGCCAATCTGTTTCAATACTTTGAGCAAATGTTGTTCGAAGCGGCTCGTTGACGGCATAATAGACGCGAAGGCGTTTTTCCTCCGGAATTTTATCCATAATCCGGCTCACACGATTAATGGTATCCCGGTAATAGGCAATATACTCAGAGGCACGTGCATCTGCATAAATAGCCTGTCCGATCAGTTTTATCGCATTCTGCTGGGTTTCAATACTGTTATAATCTATAATCAGATACGGGATCTGAAATCGCTCAAGCTTTTCCCTGTCTCCGGGATCACCGGCAACATCAGAAGGCATAAAAAGAATATCGGGTTTGGACACCAGCAATTCCTCAATATTAATAGATCCCTGTGCCTTGGGAACTCTGGCATTTAAAATCGACGGGCAGATTTGATGTAAAAGCGAATCGCGCTTAAGGCCGTAAGAAACAGCGACGATATCCCGGCATCTTCCCAGCATCGTAACCACATGCCCGGTAAAAGCATACAGGCAGGCGATTCTTTCCACCTTTTGCGGCAGTATAACCGAACGGCCCATACAATTTATTAGCGTCCTCTCTTTTCCGGAAAAATCTTCTCCGACCGACTGACAATGTACAAGTGAGTGCTGGTTGATCAGCACAAGAGTTATTAATGTGAGGATAATCTTTTTTAGCATATTTATTTTCATTATATTAAGCAAGTTATGTAATTGTCCGGATCGGTATAACCTGTTTTCCGGGCTTGCCGGTACCATTGTTATAGGTGATAATACCTGCCTGTATGCTATATAATGCTTTAATTTTGTCTTCCTGCAACACGCTTTCAGGAGGTCCTGTTTCAATAAACCCGGCATCTTTTAACATCGCAACCACAGTTGGTATCACATTGTTTTCGAAGAAAAAAGCATGATTGGGAAAATGGGTCGCCATTACTACCGATATCCCTTTTTCACGCACAAGTCTTGCAATGGTTTCAAGCACTATTAATTCATTCTTGAAATCTAGATGGGCTGTTGGTTCATCCATGATCACAAGCGGCGCATTCTGAGCCAGCGCTCTTGCAATCATAACCAGCTGGCCTTCTCCACCGCTTAGCCTGGTGTAAGGTCTTGTTTTCAGGTGTGCTATGCCAACGGTATCTATGGCCGATTCGGCGATCCTCCTGTCCGCCCTTTTGGGTGAGGAAAACAATCCGGTATAAGCGGCACGGCCCATCATGACTATTTCCAATACTGTGTAAGGAAATGTCCTCTCATGACTTTGAGGTACATAGGAGTTGTCACAAAATAACCTTTACATTTAAAACGTACATGCTATACTGCATGCATGGAAATAAGGTTGATAAAAAAACGCTTCGAAATGCTTGCGCCAATACTTGACGAGAAAACACTCAGACTTTTTGTCGCTACGGAAGCATTGGCCCTTGGACGTGGAGGAATATCTCTGGTTTCCAAAGCTACTGGAATTTCCAGACCAACAATAGCAAACGGATGCAAAGAGATTCTTAAAGCAGAAAACTTTGAAATTTCCGGCGCTTCTTCCGGACGAATCCGTAAGCATGGCGGAGGACGTAAGCGTACCGTATATAACGATTCGACCCTTTGCAGTGATCTTGAAAGTTTGATAGAACCAGAAACAGCAGGAGACCCAGAGTCGCCGCTTCGATGGACTTGCAAAAGCGTTCGGAACCTTGCTCAAGA
>NZ_JBAMMY010000098.1:0-2685 GCF_051233685.1 Desulfobacterium sp. N47 | reverse complement strand
GTGGTCAGGAATTGCTTGCAGAGGTGCTTTCAATACTTGATGCTTGCATTTACTAAAGGGCCAACAAATCAATTAACCCAACGCCGAGTAAGTTACGTTTTTTATCCTTGGCCGGCGGCGGCGTGGGTTATTTCCGTCGTTCGGCCCCGCAGGACATGCGAATGAATGAGGTAGTGTCGTCATGAGAGTACAGGTTTTCAAAACATGGAACCGCGTTCGTTCCAGTTTCTGGTTTCTCCCGGCAGTCATGGCCGGCGGGGCGATGGTGTTGGCCTTCGCAATCGTCGCCCTGGATAAGCCGGTGACGGACTGGTTGGCGCTTAACTGTGGTTGGTCTTTCACCGGCGGAGCGGAGGGGTCGAGTTCCTTGCTGGGTGCTATCGCCGGATCAATGATCACCATCGCCGGGGTGGTTTTTTCGATGACCCTGGTCGCTCTATCGCTTGCCTCGTCACAGCTCGGGCCCCGTCTGCTCCGCAATTTCATGCGCGACACCACGACCCAAATGGTACTCGGTACGTTCGTCGCTACCTTCCTGTACTGCTTGCTCGTCCTCCGCACCATCCGCCGCGCTGAGGAGATCGCCTTCGTCCCCCACTTGTCTGTCACTCTCGGCGTGCTGCTCGCGGTGGTGAGTGTGGGGGTGTTGATCTACTTTATCCATCACGTGTCCGTTTCTATCCAGGCCAACGAGATCGTGGCGCGGGTCGGAACGGAGTTGATCGAGGGAATAGAGCGCCTGTTCCCGGAAAGCATCGGCCGGGGAGCACCACGGATTCCGACGGAGCCACCTGACGCAGGTTTCCTCGACACGTTCGGTCGGGAGGCGCGTCCGATTGGATCTGCAGGGGACGGCTATCTGCAGTTTGTCGATGGGGACGCTTTGATGGCGTTGGCCATGCAAGAGGATATCGTTATTCGACTGGAGCGACGACCCGGCCATTATGTCGTTGCCGCCCGCCCGCTGGTGTTGGTCTGGCCAGGAAACAGGGTTACCGATCAGCTTATCGACCGCGTCAATTCCGCGTTCGCCCTGGGTAACCAGCGAACGCCCGGTCAGGACATTGAGTTCACGGTCAACCAACTTGTAGAAATCGCGATACGAGCCCTCTCTCCCGGGGTGAATGACCCGTTCACGGCGATGACGTGTGTGGACCACCTGGGGTCGGCACTGTGCCGCTTGGCTCAACGAGACATGCCGTCGCCTTATCGACATGACGAAAAGGATCAGCTTCGGGTCATTACGCCTGTCTTCACGTTCCCGGATGTCACGGACGCGGCGTTCAACCAGATCCGGCAATATAGCCGTTCCAGCGCTGCGGTGACCATCCGTCTGCTGGAAACGATTGCCGAGGTTGCGGGATCCGTACATCGGCCGGAGGACAGCGCTGCGCTGTTACGGCACGCCAAGATGATCGTCCGGGGGGCACGCGGCGGGTTGCTGGAAGACGAGGACCGCCAGGAGGTGGAAGAACGCTTCCAATCCGCGAACCAATTATTGAGCGAGTCGCCAGGATCTAAGCTCTGAAATGCACGTACGCAGCCAGCATTCCGATGCCAAATCGGCCGAACCATTCACTGGTGCGGACGCAAGAAGCCGCGCCGCACAGTTCAAACGTTGGGCTAAACAATAATTAATCATAAGAAGGTGGATTAAATGCCAACTGTATTCAGATTTGGCCCATATCGATTCTTTTTTTATGCCAGTGATCATGATGAACCGCATCATATCCACGTCGAACGAGATGATAAAGTTGCGAAATACTGGCTCGATCCGATCCGCCTTCAGAACAGTGGTGGATTCAACCGTCTTGAATTAAAACAAATTTATAGTATTATTGAAAAAAATCAAGAATCCTTGATGGAGGCATGGAATGAATATTTTGGCCGTTGAAATCGAAATCCCCTATGCTGTCGATGTCCACTCGACTGAGGACACCCTAACCGTTGACCTTAGTGACGGGCGCACCATTTCGGTTCCATTGGGATGGTACCCTCGCCTTGATCACGCTAGCCCTGAGGAACGAGCAAAGTGGAGGCTGATCGGCAAAGGTCAAGGTGTCCACTGGGAGGACGTAGACGAAGACGTAAGCGTTGAGGGTGTTCTTGCTGGAAAACCCTCCGGAGAGAGTCAGGCGTCATTTAAAAAGTGGCTTCAGAATCGACAAACTCGCCCAACAACTGCGTGAACGCGGACTGGCAATTATCGCTACGCTCCATTGCCAGCCGGTTACGCCGAGCGTTGGGCGTAATAAAAATAACAAGGAGCAAAAATGTATAAAGACGATATCTTGAATCTTATCCAACAATCACCGCTTGAAATTGATACGGAAATACAAATGACAGGGCGGCCACCTACGATGGCAAATTCAGAATTCCTTACAAATAAGGAACAAGGTGATTGGGCTGAACAAGTTGTATATAGGGCAATTAATGAATTCTCATCTGACTATTTTGCTATTCAATATGGTCGATCTGATTCAATAGCAGCTGGGGATGATGGTTTTGCTGATTTTTATATGGAATATCAAAGTGAACTGAACACAAGCAGTAGTGTCCGGTTAAGTTTTTGCATGTTATATGGGATAAAAAAATTATAAAAATGTTTATTTTTTGCTTGACAAAGCAGATAAAAAATTTTTGTCGCCTTGTTATAAATTATAATTATAACAAGGAGTTAAGGCA
>NZ_JBAMMY010000096.1:0-1014 GCF_051233685.1 Desulfobacterium sp. N47 | reverse complement strand
TAATTACATATATTATTAATATAATAGTATAAAACCGTAAGGATGTTTTTCAGAGTTATTTTTAATTTTACGAAAAAAAATTTCATCTTTATGTTGATCATACGAAATTATAAGATCAACGGAACTGGTGAATAACTTGTTCGGCTTAATTCACAATCACCAAAACAAGGAGATGCAACATGACAAAAGTTCTCGTAATTTACTACAGCATGTATGGGCACATCGAAACCATGGCGAAAGCAGTGGCTGAAGGCGCATGTAGCGTTAATGGCACCGAGGTCACTATCAAACGTGTACCCGATTTAATGTCGGAAGAGGTAGCTCGAAAGGCGGGGGCCAAGCTCGATCAAGAGGCGCCGTTTGCAACAACGGGCGAACTGGCGGATTACGATGCCATAATATTCGGAACGCCTACACGCTTTGGCAATATGTGCGCACAGATGCGCAATTTCCTTGATCAGACTGGCGGGCTGTGGGCTGGCGGAAAGTTGATTGGCAAGGTGGGTAGCGTATTCACGTCCACGGGTACCCAGCACGGCGGACAGGAAACGACGATCACCTCGTTTCATACCACCTTGTTGCATCACGGCATGATCATCGTGGGTGTTCCCTATTCGTGTCAAGAGATCATGAACATGAGTGAAATCACCGGCGGATCGCCCTATGGGGCGAGCACTCTTGCTGGCAGCGATGGTAGTCGCCAACCGTCAGAGAATGAAATCAAAATTGCCCGGTTCCAAGGAGCCCACGTTGCGGAAGTTGCTAAGAAGCAATCGGCCTAACAATCGCGTCAACTCGGACTACAAAAAGCTGCGCCGCTTCGCTATACAGCTTTTTGCAGCCAGTTACGCGAAACGTTCGCTGAAATGAAACATATAATGGACCCCGAAATTTGAACTGATGGTTAAGCTACTTTTTCTGTGATATTGACTCCATTATAAAGGAGACAGAATGAGAAAGCAATATCCAGGGAATTTTAAAGCAAAGGTTGCATTGGAAGCCATCAGGTCAGAG
>NZ_JBAMMY010000094.1:0-2751 GCF_051233685.1 Desulfobacterium sp. N47 | reverse complement strand
CAAATTAAAATTATAATAACAAGATTTATATGAATTATTTGGTGATTTAGCAGATGCCTGGGGTGGAAATGAGTGAGAAATTCAGACGAAACATCACTATTCCGCACCCGGATAAAAGTCAGGAATTTTCGATTTGCCTTCGGGGGTATACCGGGGGCATTTACTTTATCTGTTTTAATGTATAACGCAATGATTTTATAAGTATTGTATGATGTCTTTATAGAAAGAGGTTTGTGAAGCCGGACACCTTCGCAAAATCAACATTCTTAGCCCTTTCCAAGCGCGCTTCCATCAACTTCCGGGCCACATCCCTTGCAATCTCTATTGCTTCCGTGGATGTCCTTCCCTGTGCCACCAGTCCTTGTACTTCTTTTGATGTGGCCAGATAGACCCCCTCCGGCAGTTTTTTAACATGAATATTTATGATTCGTTCCATGATTATCTCGTCTTTAAGGATTAAAAAAAATAGGTGTTAAATTTTAGCTGCGTTGGCTTTGTCAGCTCTGTCCTCGGCGTATATATATACGCCTGCGGGAAAACCTCCTGTCGCCTTGCTATCTCTTTGAATGCAATCCGTTATTAGAGAGAGTAAAAAACCAAAACAAGATAAAGGGTTACTTATTCCTGCAAAAAATATAAAAATAGAACAGCTTGTCTAATGAACATAAATTTATAATTTTGCTAATACTTTGCTTTAAGTAAATCAAGTGGAAAAATTACAGGGGCATCTATGATTGCCTGAATAATAATTCCGGCCGCAATATATTACTCGTACTATTTAAAATACTTATTCAGCCGGCAATTTATATTTAAGCGCCTGCTTGTTCTGGACCACCATGACGTTTCCACAGAGAATCAAGATCACGAGCTCCATGCACGAAGGCAAGAATATATATATGTGTAGGTGTAATTTTATAAATGAGTCGATAGCTTCTGATAAAAAGTTCTCGGACATTCGGATCATTACTTTCCGGCACCACCCTGCCGCGTTCGGCGAAAGTCCTCAAAAACCGAGCTGCTGCTCGTGCTTCTTGAACAATTGCTGCTGCATAGTATTGAGAATCTTTTCCGATGAACTCTGCTACTTCCTTGAGATCATTGATAGCGGTTTCAGTCCACCTTACGTTTCGAGCCACTTTGATAACCTTGCATCAAATTCGTCTTCTGAAATCGTATGTCCTGCTTCGATATCTTTTATTCCACGATCAATCTTTTGCCGTACATATATATGGTACTGAATATCCTCAAAAGTTGAATCCTCGGGAAGTTCATTTATTATGCGGCGAACTTCTTCTTTTGCTGGAACCATAAACATTATCTCCTTTTACAAATTTATATTCAACTTTTCTTTTATACCAATATCCATTTAAAATCAAATAATTATTACTGAAAGGAAATCACGGTTAAAAAAAATCGGAGTTAAGTTTGAGCTGTTTTTATAAAAGTGTCTTAAAAAAATGATCTGATTGGCCAAACATACGCTACTTTTGACTAAGTATTTAAATCCTTAACGGTTTTGATTAAAAAAGATTTAACATCTTCAAAGTCAACTGTTTTGTCATTTTTAAAATTAATCGGTTCCGGTGGCTATGTCCGTAAAATAAACAAGGCTTTTTAAGATCAGATTGATGTCGATATCCGGAAATTTTTTATGCGATAGTTCCAATAGATCGTTTAGGTTATACGTCTGCAGGATAAAATGTAGATCAATATAGTCTTTGTTGCTGGCGCGTACCAGAATAAGGGTCGTATTACACTATTAAACTTGCTTGAAATTGATCAGGGGAACAGCCTTATACCTCAGAATTTAGAAAAATTGTATTAGGTTAGAGCTCCCCGTTGCAGATAACGGGGAGCTTTTGGCCTGTTGTCAGGCAACGTGTCTTTTTAATTCAATTGAAAGAGGCTTCTGTTTCTTCAGAGCACTGACTTTCGATATAGAAAAACCTATAATGTTTCCTGTATCATCAAGTCTTTCCAGTACTGCCTCGTTTACGGCCTCTTGACACTCACCGGCTTGCCTATCAAAAACAACTTCAAGATAGTCTCCCTCTTTGTCATACCAAACTTTTATTGCTTCTGCCATAGTATTTCACCCCTCTTTATGGTGTCAGTAAAATATGCAGTTATAATAAAACGGCAGGCTTGTAAAATGGGTTGGCTTGAGTGATTTTATCATGGCTTTGGTATTCTAAGGTCTTTACATATTTTTATCACCAGACATTCGTCAATTTCCCTATGGCGGGGGACTGTACTAACTTTCTTCTCATGGCGATTTACGTATACAGTATGATTTGCTCCCTCCCGCAAGAATTCACATCCGTTATCTTCGAGGTAACGAATTACGTCTTTTCGTTTCAAGCTGTTATTGCTCCAAACTCCTCTTTTATTATTTCTATCCCTTTCAGATCTTCTTCAACGATTTGGCGATTTGCCTCTAAGACAAGTTTTACCGCCTCGATCAAATTTCTTTTTGTTTCCTCAAGAGTATTTCCCTGAGAGTTTGCTCCGGGAAGTTCCTCTACATAGCCTATGTAGCCATAGGGTGATTTTCGAAAAATTGCCGTTAACTTTTCGTTCATTTCTTGTCACCTGCCTTTTATTTATTTTTGTTATTTGCCTATTGACTTAGCTGACCCGCTTTTTTGACATCAGCTCATCCCTCGTTATAGTGGTCGTTGTAGCGCAAGCAAATAATAAGCGATGGAACACTTCCTTATTCCAAAACCTACGATTGAAACGATAGCATAC
>NZ_JBAMMY010000092.1:0-1180 GCF_051233685.1 Desulfobacterium sp. N47 | reverse complement strand
TGGAAACATGCGCAATCGTATTATGAACATACTTCAATTTTCTCTCTTCAGATCTTACACCCTTTTGACGGCTTTCCTCCTGCCTTTTCACATTCACATCATCTATGGAAACATTCGTCGTATTTTCAGGGTGTTCATAACATACAGGGTTCTCCAAAGCCTCTTCTCGTATATCGCATGCAATGCATTTTTCCGCCGCATCACGAATTTTGTCCTCATCCAGGGTGACCGGTTCATTCCGCGCATACTCAGGATTGCTCCCATTGTAAACGCCATCTTCACCAAATCCGTGCTTTTCCAATATCCGCCTTGTTTTTTCTTCCAAGTAATCGATCACGTTGGATACTTCTTTCTCCGTATTCTCTTGAAGGGTGCGATACGGCGTTCCCCCCTGTTCCTGGTAGCGAATCCGGTTGATCAATTCCGCTGTCTTCCGGTATGATTGCTCTGTGTCTCCATAAATCATTGCAATTTCTTTGAAACCAGTCGTCTTATA
Organism: Desulfobacterium sp. N47; assembly: GCF_051233685.1. Lineage (NCBI taxonomy): Bacteria > Pseudomonadati > Thermodesulfobacteriota > Desulfobacteria > Desulfobacterales > Desulfobacteriaceae > Desulfobacterium > Desulfobacterium sp. N47. The sequence continues at coordinate 684 of NZ_JBAMMY010000092.1, read as the reverse complement.
AAATTCCTTACCGGTCAATTCAGGAAAAAGATCCTTGCTTGTATCGTATTCAGACCCAACCCGGTGTGTTACAAACTCAAACCGGCCCACTTCACCATCCACCTTGTACGCATTCGGATTCGCTACGACTTCTCCTGATTCACATTCTTTAAACGCTTTTTTTTTGAGATATCGGACAAGTGTTTTGATATGGCATCACGTATTGTGGGGTGCGCCGCCACCAAAACTGATTGCTCACATTTGTCAATACTCATTGCATTCTTTTCACTGATCGTCATTGTAAAGCCGCCGTTCTTCTCCTTTACCGGTCCATGCTCTGTGACATCGTCATCACATTCGATCAGCTCAATGTGAACCTTCACCTTGTATTTGCCCATTTGGTAGTCCCTCCTCTTTTCCTTGGAGATATTGATCTACCAAACCATCACATTAATAGGCAGAGATGTCCAGCGATTTCTACATAATCAGTAACTCATTCCAAAAACTCACAATTCTTAACCGCACAGGTCGAAATTATTCAATATAATTCTTATCTGTTAAGTATATAACACAAAGTTCACCGGCCGGGAACACAAACCGGCTGTGTTTTAACCACGTTTAACTCAACCAAGGTTATTTGGAAAAAAGGCGCGGGTTCCCGGTCGAGTGTGTAACGCTTTGTTATCTTTTATGCAATCTTATTTA
>NZ_JBAMMY010000091.1:0-12523 GCF_051233685.1 Desulfobacterium sp. N47 | reverse complement strand
CCTCTTCCTTTAGAACCGGCCTTACCGTTATCGTTTGTAATGTCATGGATTTTGCCTCAATAATAATTTTGATCATCTTTCCTATACATTATTATTGGGACTTTGACCACTTGTTTGTTTAATTAATTGTAATTTTTTTTTATTGTTCAAAGAACAAAATAATCCTGCAAGGTTAAGATAGAGTGTTTATTATTTTGCCGTTATATGATATTTAAAGCATCCAATATGATAAAATGTAAAAACATAAATTATAAATATCCCGGGACACAGTACCCGGTATTCAATGGTTTAAGCTGCATAATAGAGGAGCCCGGATTTCATGCATTATTCGGCCTTTCCGGAGCTGGGAAATCAACTCTTGCGCGTATGATTGCAGGCCAATTAAATCAATATACCGGTGTAATTGAACGTAATAATACTGATATAATTTTTTACTCATATAACCTTGAAAGACTTCCGGGATGGTCAAGTGTTGGTGAACATATATTAAAGATTACGCCGGAGAAAAACAAAAACAGAATAGATGAAATTATCGAGTCATTCGGGCTTTCAGCTTACATGGATTCCGGGTTTTCCCACCTTTCTCTCGGCCAGAGAAACAGAATAAATCTGGCAAGATACCTGTTACAGGATTTTGATTGTCTGATAATGGATGAAAGTCTTGCGAATGTGGATGAAGTAACGCGGGAGCAGATAATATTAAAAATAAAGGATTTGTATCCCGGCAAAACTTTTATTTATATTTCACACAGTGTTGCCGAAGTTTCCATGTTCTGCAAAAATATTATTGTGTTAAGAAGTTTTCAGAAAACTCCCCAGACGATTACCGTTTTGGGCCAGGATAAGAAAACCGGAAAATCAGTTGCAAAAAAAGATCTTGAACAGACAATGCTGGAGATTGTAAATGTTTCATAAACGGCTATCCCAGTTTATTATTGTCTATCTTTTAGGACTCGCCTTTTTATTTCTTATAAAGACAGTCTTGAATCTTTCAGATTATGTCATTCCCAGCCCTTTTGAGATTTATGATACTGCACAAAAAGTTTTTTTAAGATATATCCCTGATGTTTTAAATACATTATCAGTAGCAATAATCGGTCATGTCCTTTCCATTATAATGGCGACAATTGTTGGAATAATAAGCCGTTTGTCAAACTGGATGGGCTCATTTATTAAAACCGCAGCTTTTAATATCCAGGCTTATCCTATTGTTGCTGTTGCTCCCATAATTTTTATCATGCTTGGTGACGGGCTTCCTTCAAGACTTCTGATTGCTGCGATGATATGCTATTTCCCTTTGCTTTTGTCCTTTATAGGAGTACTTTCCGAACCGGTTACCGATATAGAACACTTTTATGTGTATTCAGGGAAAATGAGATGGCAGCTTGAGGTAAAGATAAGAGCTTTTGAAAACATGAGCAAGCTTGTAACAGTGGTTTCCGGAAGCGCGACACTTGCAATGGTTGGAACCATAGTAGCCGAGTTTATAGGAGCAAGCAAGGGAATCGGTTATAGCATTCGCATTGCACTCTACCAGAGCGATCTTTCCAAAATTCTGGTTGCGCTGTTTTTAATAGGAATTTTCACATCGCTTTACCTGGCTTTTCTGGAATGGCTTGGCATCATGCTGGTAAGAACCTGGGGGGCAAAGGCTTGAAAAATATGAAGAATAACTATCGTTTTATCGTTTTATTATTAACACTTATTATAATCATTATGCCTTCAGGATGCGCCAAAAAAGATAAGGAGATGACAAAAGTTTCATACCGGCTTAAGTGGCTTTTTAACACAAGTGTTGCCGGAGATATTTATGCCGATGTTAACGGATTTTTTGCCAAAGAGGGGCTTGAAGTTGAAGTTAAAGAGGGTGGACCGGAACGGGATGCAATAAAAGAGCTTGAAATGGGACATGCCCAATTCGGCGTGGCTTCTGCGGATCAGGTTATCAGAGCTGTTTCAAAAGGAGCGCCCATCGTGGTGCTTGCGCAGCTTTTTCAGGCAAATCCGCTTCAGTGGATATATCGCTCGGATGAAATCAAAATCGATAAAATAGAAGATTTAAAAGGCAAAACCATTGGAATTACTTTTGGTGGAAATGATGAAACAATCATGAAAGCTCTTTTATCAAAAAACGGTATAAGAGAAGAAGAAGTAAAGTTTTATAGCGTTAGATATGATTATACGCCTTTTTATGAGAAAAGAGTTTCTTTATGGCCTGTTTACAGAAATGCCGAGGGAGTTATCATTGGAGGCAAGCTTGACAAGGCTAAAGAACCGGTATCATTTTTTGATCCGGATAATTACGGAATTCATTTTGTTGCAAATTCTGTAATAACAACAAAAAATATGATAAAGCAGCATCCCGAAACAGTTAATAAATTTGTTTCAGCATTGACAAAAGCCTGGAATGAGGCTTTATATCCGGCAAACTCGGATAAAACTATAGAGGCCATTCACAGATTCGACAAAGATACGCCTGTAGATATTATCCGCAAACAACTTGAAATAACAAGACAGTTAATGAAGCCTTCGGGAAATACGGTTTTTGGCGCAATAGATGTAAATGCGTGGAAACAGACCGAAAGAATTATGCTTGAACAAAAGCTTATTCCCGCACCTGTTGATATAGAAAAAAGACTTGGTAAGGAAAAATAAAAACATCATGGTATCAAATCGGATGTTATGCAAAGCTAATAATTTTTCCATTTACGGAGAATATGCAAATAATTACCGGGATCAGGCAATGATGCTGGTTAACGGCAAATTGCCCTCAGGCTGGCAATGGGTATCGAGTTCTCAAAATTCGACGGTTGCTGCTAAAACTGAAGATGTGAAAGTTTATTATAAAGAATTTCTTCCAAGAAATATCTTTGAAAAAATCAAAGCTGTATTATACGGCAGCCGCAGCAGGCGCGCTTGCAGACAGGCCGATATTTTATTGTCAGCCGGTTTACCAACCCCTGGAATCCTTTGTTGGGGAAACAGTAATAAAAGCGTTTTTATAATTTCCGAAGCTTTTGATGGCATTGGTTTTTTTGACTATCTTTTAAACAATTTTCTTTCTCCTCTTACTTGGCAAAAGATGAAGGAAAAACGCTTACTGCTTAAGTCCGCAGGATCGCTTGTCGGAAAACTCCATCACAATGGAATTGTCCATGGAGATTTAAGGCAGAATAATCTGTTAGTTAAAAAAGACGGCGATTTTTTTAAATTCAGTTTCATAGATAATGAAAGAAACCGCAAATGGCGTCATATCCCGGTTTCGCAAATCATAAAAAACATAGTCCAGTTTTCAGTTGCAGCAGATAATGTTTTAAGCAGAACCGATCTGATGCGAATGTTTATCGCCTATAAATCAAGCAACCCCGGTTTTTCCGTTGAAAATGAAAGCAAGTTACTGCAGGCAGTTTATGCGAGAAGAAAACCGCGCATATTAAAAAGCAACTTCAGATTTTATATGACACATAACTGCAAACCAATAAAAAGCAGATTGTTTTATGGCCAATATTTAATAAACAGTGAGGTAGCAAAAAAACTTTCTCAAAATATCGATCCCGGCAAATGGTTTACATCAGAAAGCACTACAATAAAAAAAGATAAAAATATAACCGTAAATTTGCTCCCATTATCGGGTGAAATGATTATTGCAAAGCGTTTTGTTTCAAACATTTTATTGTTTCGTATAAAAACCCTGTTGAAAAAAGAACGGACTCAAAGATTATGGGATATAACCCACTGCTTTAAAGTGCTTGATATTCCTGTGGCTTTGCCACTTGCTTATATAATTGAATCAAAAGGATTGTGGCAGATAAACTCATATTTTTACAGCCAGTATCTTTCAGATACAATAAGCCTTATAGATCTTTCGAAAAATATAAATGATTTTTCAGGCTGGCTTGAAAATAAAAAAATAATACCGCGTTTTGCAAAAATTTTATCAAAGATCCATAATAACGGCTTTTGTCATGGCGATACAAAATGGGTAAACATTCTGGTAAATGAAAACAGCGGGGATTTCTGGCTTATAGATCTTGACGGAGCCCATCGCAGCAAATCAAAATCAGGTGCATGCATGCTAAAAGATCTTGCCAGATTTATTGTTGATATGATCGAAACCGGCCTTGCTGAAAAGTTTATTAAAGATTTTTTAGTAGTATACTGCAATGCAAGGGGACTTAATAAAGAGTTGGTACAAAAAGAATTAAATCCGCATATTACTAAAATTCTTGAACGGCACAGGAAAAAATATAATATTTAATCCGCTTGCTGTTTTTTATGTTGAATTGTACTATAAGAGCATAAAGAAATCATGTTTGCCATAATATCAGATAAAGACAATGTATAAGTATACCTTCTTGGTTGACCCAACTTCGGATCAGATAAGACAGATAACATCCATATACCGTATGACAGGTTGGTGGGCTGAAGATATTCCGGATGATCCATTGCATGTGCGCCGGCTTATAGCAGGCAGCCATTGCTTTGTTGTTGCAGGCAAAGAAGATGAAATTATCGGAATGGGCAGGGCGATAAGCGACAAGGCAAGCGATGCATATATACAGGATCTCACGGTTGTGGCTTCGCACAGAAAAAAAGGAATAGGCACTGAAATACTAAAAAGATTAGTCGCCCGTCTTGAAGATGACGGCATTAAATGGATAGCCCTGATTGCCGAGAGAAATTCAGATGATTTTTATACTAACTATGGATTTAATATAATGCCTGATTCAAAACCTATGTTAAAGATATTGACATGAAGATGAAAGAAATTACATACTCCGATTATTTGCCTTTAAAAAAATATTTTAATAATCAGCGATATATGCTTTGCGTATATACTCTTCCATCCCTTATAGCCTGGAGTAATGAATATTACAAACCTTACGGGATAATCGAAAAAGACGCTCTGATAATAGCTGCGGAATTTACGGAACAGAAAGAATACCGGCGGCACCTGATACTTCCCATATCGCCTTCACGGGAATATTCTCCGGAAGAGCTTTGCCGGGTTGCAGAAAAATGCGGTTTTGATAATTACTGGTTTGTACCGGGCAACTATATAGATACATTTGGCAAAAAAGAAGTTGAGTCTTATTTCAAAATAACTTTGCAAAAAGAATATTGCGACTATGTATATCTTAAATCAGATATTTCAGAACTTAAAGGAAACCGGTATTCCCAGAAAAGAAATCTCATCCATCAGTTTGAAAGAGAATATATTGAAAACAATCGCGTTGAAACAGGCAAAATTATACCCCGGTTATCTGCCGAGTGCATAGATTTTCTGGAAAAATGGTGCATAGAAAGAGACTGCGATGCCGATGTTAATGAGGATCTGGCCTGTGAAAAGAATGCAATAATTAATACTCTTAATCATATTGATATGCTTGATATGGAAGGCATATATCTTCGGATTAACGGTGAAATATGTGCTTTTGCAATTGCCGCATATCTGACAAACGATATGGGCGTACTTCACTTTGAAAAGGCTTTTACAAACATAAAAGGGCTTTATCAGTATTTTGATAAATTATGCGCCAATTCACTTTTTGACGGGTATACATATATCAACAAAGAAAGTGACATGAACATTCCCGGTCTTGCAAAAGTAAAACAATCATATCATCCTGCTATGATTATCAAATCCTACAGGCTTGACCTGAAATAAGGACCGGCACTTAATGTAGGGCAGCAAACAACCTTATTTTATAACTGTTACGTCAGGTGAACCTTTTGCTTTTGCCGGTTTATGGGATGTGCTGAATTTAAATATTTTTCAGCAAAGTGTTTGACGGCGACTTTTCTATGGCTTCAGCAAAGACTTTCAATCTTTTGGACAGCGATTTGAAAGTCTCTGTACGTGCGGTCGGGATTGTATCTATGCCGGTGCTTTCAAGTACATTTATGACAAATGAGATACTAAAATCATTTATATCACGGGCAGGCTGATAGGCGGTTTCGCCGGTTATATCAGATGTAGTATCGGATATCAGACCGCAACCGGCAAGCTCGTTTAAAATCTCCTGTACAAGACGGGTCGGAATATCGAGAGCGTTACATATTCCTTTAACCGTCATGGGTTTTTCTCCCTGAATAAAATTCTTTACAAGTATATGGGTAATCTGCAGGCTTAGAAGTTTTCTGAATAAAGGGCTGATTTTTTTCCTGTCAGGCTCAAATTCATATGCATCAACATTTTGGTGTGCAAAGGATATCTCAGCACCAAAAAGCATTATAAACCAGCTTAGCTGCATCCACAGCAAAAACAGGGGAAGTGCCGCAAAGCTCCCATAAACGGTATTATACTTTGCTACTCCGATCTGGAAAAATATGTAAAGCTTTTGAACAATAACAAAAATAGTCCCTGCTGCAATACCTGCTATAAGACCTGAAAAAAAAGGCACTTTTTGATTAGGCATGAAGATATAAATAAAAGTGAAGAGTATCCAGATAAAACAGTATGGAAGTACTTTTATTATGATTGCCACAAGCGGGCTGAATATGCCCAGCAAGGCTATTTTTTGCGTTATCTGGGGAAGATGTGTGGAGATCAATACCATAGCGCTGCCTGACATGATTAAAAGAAGAGGGCCGATCAGAATTAAAGAAAGATAATCGCTGAATTTTCTTCCGAAAGACCGGCCTTTTTTAACTCCTGAGATGTCATTGAAAGTGTCTTCTATCTGGCTCAAAACATTTATAACAGCCCAGAGAAGAACTACCACTCCCACTCCTGCTATGATTCCACCCTTGGTATCTTTCAGCATGTTCCGGGAAAATTCTATTATCTGCATCATCATTGCTTCCTGCCCGGAGAATTTTTCTATGATCTCGGCTTCAAGCAGTTCCTGTAATTTGAAACCTTTTGCAATAGCAAAGGCCATTGCCACAACAGGGACAACGGAAAGCAGTGAGTAATAAGTCAGGGCAGAGGCGCGGAGCGGGCATTTGTCATAGACAAATTCCTTTGATGCAATAATTATGATTCTTAAATGTTTGATGAGAATCCGTCTTAAAACCGTAAGGTCCCTTAAACGTATTCTCCAGATGCCATCTCTGATAAATTCAATAAATTCAGATACTCTTTCTATCAGACCTCTCATGAATCATTTCCTGATATATGCCATATATGATATCTGATAACCATTATAGTGTGTTACAAACTCATAAAAAGTTAAAATACCGGTTCATCCTATTTCAATGTCAGTTCTACATGCGACGCGCTAACTCCATCAGACTTTTCTGCGGAAATTAACTGACCTTCAACTAAAAATATTCTTTCCGGGTTGATCTGCTGTGATTTTAACAGGAAGTTTTTCACCTGCCTTGCGCGCTGTTCCGCCAAAAGCTTCAGATCGCTGTCTGTTACCCGGATATGATCAACAATTGCCTGTTTCATCTCCTGTGCAGAAGGTTTGCCCTGGGATTTTTCCGGCTTTGCAAATGCCTCAGCCTTATATGCTTCTTTCAGATATAATTCATGTTCATCAGGTGAAATGGTAATCTTATCCACTTCAATCGCAGGTTGGCCTTTTTTGATCATTTTTGTCAGTTTCCGGGCCTTTAATTTCTTTTCAAATAAATATTGAATAACAGCCTGTCTGTCTTTGTCCTTATCGGCACATCCTTTTATCTCAACGGAAACTGACGGTTTATCGGTTAATATCTGATGGAGAAGCAAAAGCTTGCTTTCAGTCTGTAAGGAAAGATCAGCTTTCCCATATTCAAACTCTACATTGCTTAGCTGATCAGCGCCGGGATATAATGACGCAAGAAGTGAAAAAGGAGCTGTCGCCGCCTTTCCGACAAGATTGACAAGCATTTTAACAATAACTTTCCATACACTGAATTCCGGGTCATCCGTTCTTCCTGCAACAGGCAGATTAAGATTTATCTTGCCGTTATGGTCTTTAAGCAAAGAAACCGCCAAACCAACCGGCAGACTTGTTGCGTGAGGACTGTCAACAGAATCCCCGAAAGTAAACTGATCGATATATACATCATTTTGAGAATCAAGTTTCTTTTTGTTGATAAGATATTTAAGATCCAAAGAGAGTTTGCCCTTATTTATTGTATATCCCAGAAACTTTCCTGAATATGGCGACTCGGGGCTTAGATCCATATCTTTAAAATTTGTATGCAGATCTGCAAAAAGATCATCTTTAAGAGGGTTTATACTGCCGGTTATCATCAGGGGGGCAACGTTATCGAGCTTGCCTGAAAGCTCAACCTTTGCAGCTTCAGTTTCCAGCGATGTAAGACCTGTAATTGATCCTTCGATATTTATAAGTTCTGTTGAAAAATTCGGGTTGATGCTCCTGTCAATAAACCCGATATTACCTTTCCTGACTGAAACCTTGCCGATCATTATCTTTTCAATACTTTTTTTCTCTTTGTCCTTATCTTTTTCTTCCGAAGGTATCGCAATATCCTGATCCTGTTTAACCACACTTTTCAGGTTGAGCTTTTTATCGTTATTTACGATAATGCCTGCAAAAAAATCATTCAGGGCTATTTCTTTAATATCAACATAGGTTGGATTAAAACCAACACTCAGAGAATTTAGGTTAAGAACTTTTATTTTAACAAAATCATCCTTATTTTCTTTATCCACAGAAGAGAAATCGGTCAGTGCTGCATTTCCTTTATATGAGATTTGCGTCAATTTCGTTTTATCTTGTTTCATAGTAAACAAGCCTTTGGTTGACGCACGCCCTCCTGTTATTATTATACGTATCTGATCGGTGAAATAGGACTGCACCCATCCGGGTTCAATTCCTTCCATACTCACCTTGGCATTACAAGACAGCGGATCTATTTTAAATATTGTATTTGTTGAAATACTGCCCTTTTTATTCAGCCGGAAGGAAAGATCCGCCTTGCCGCCTGCTGTCGTATCTATATCGTTGGCGCTTATAATCAGATTATCGGCGACAAGATTAACAGGATCTGTAGTTGAAACATCTGAAAAACTGAAAACACCGCTTTTAAGTTCCACCTTATCTATCTTAACCGGAAACGGTTTACTTTTTGTCTTTGCCCCGGTATTTTCTGCATTTATTTTCTTCAATATTTGTTCTGAATTCAGCTCGCCCGCTTTATCACGCCTGATGTATACTTCCGGGGAGGTCAGATCAATAGCGGAAAGATGCGCATTTCTTTCCGGAAGCTTAATATCTGCAATTTTTACAGTGAGTTCTGAAAGACGGACAAGCGGAAGACTTTTTGTATCATTTACTGCAATATTCTTTAATCCTAATGTGCCTGAAGCATGAAAGACAGGTGGTTTATTCTGAGACTGAATATAAGATATGTTATTGGCGCTTAAGTTAAGATTATCTGCCAAAAAATTAACAGTATCAACAGCTAATACATCTGAAAGGTTTAAGATACCGCCTTTGAGCTCCACCTGATCAATTTTAAGGGAAAACGTCTGGGTTTCTGTATTTGTTTCGGAACCCTTAGTATTTGTTTTCGGTATAACAGATTCTAAATTTAACTCGCCTGATTTATCGCGCCTGATGTATACTTCCGGGGAGGTCAGATTAATGGCGGAAAGATGTACTGACTTTTCCGGAAGCTGAATATCGTCAATTTTGAACAAGAGTTTTGAAAAACGGATAAACGGAAGATTGTTTGTATCATTTACTGCAATGTTCTTTAATCCTAATGTGCCTGAAACATGAATAGCAGGAGGTTTATCCAAAGACTGTATATAGGAAAGAGCAGCCTGTAAATCAATGGTTCCGGATGGAACCTTAACCTTGATTTCTTCCGGCATATACTCAATATAATGCGGAATATCAATTCCTTTAAGATTAATATTAAAAACGGTTTCAAGGCTTTTGGCAAATGGCTTCGATCTGCCTTCGAGTATAAGCGGTGTGCCGTTTATATCTGCCCTGAAATACGGCTGCACAAATGTGTCAGCAATTTTTTGCATATTGGAAATAAATGGAATGGCGAAAACAATATCTTTAACTTTATGCTGCTTGTTTTTAGGCGAATCCATAAAATCAATCCGGCCGCCTGAAACCTGAATATTTCCTATAAAAAATCTGAATGGTTCTTTTTTTGTATCCGGTTTTTTCCCGTCTTCTTTAATAAGATCAGAGAAATTATACAGTTGTGAAGTTTTGCGTTTAATATTTACATAGGGTTTGGATATACTTATTTCTTTGATTACTAAAGCTCTTTTCAGCAGGGATTCAGTCTGAACATTTACGTAGAGTTCGGATATCGATGCAAATATCTCCTGATCCTGCTGATCTTTGATAGTCAGGCCTTTTATCCTGGCAGAAATTATATAAGGATTAGTTTTGATCTTCTCGATTGAGACCTTGCGGTGGAGGCTTTCGGAAAGCTTTTTTGTCAGTATGGATTTTAAAACGGAAGGAAGAATTAAAAATCCGAAAACTGTATAAACAAGAATAAAAACGAGTGCTCCGATTATGATCTTTTTAGGCATGGGTAAGCCTCCTTCCTCATCTCAGGCCAAAACATATCAGCTCTTGAACTGTTGATAGTCTTGTAAGAAGTCGTAATTGGGACGGCGAAATATTCAGGGTACGCAAATCGCAAGAAACGAAAGCATTATTCGTACGCTGCAATTACTAACCCCTTTAAATCGGTTATTTCGTCTAACTCATTGACAAATAAGATAGATATATCAAATACAACTTAAACACGGAAATTGTTTTCGAATCCGTCAATTTTCATTTAACAATCATAACCGGGCATGGAGCCATTATAGCAATCTTGTAACTTATGGTTGCCCAGCCTTCGCCTGCGCAAACCTCATCAATTTTATGGGATTTTAAAATTATAAGATCAACTGAACGCTCATGGACGATTCTGAGAATCTCCGGCACCCGTTTGCCAATTATAATTTCCGTATTGATTCGAATCCCATAGCTTTTATTATCAAGTATTACTTTATCCAATTCCTTTTGCGCTCGCATACTTAGTTTTTTATAAAAGTTGTCAAGGTCTTCATCGTCAATGTCCTCTATCTTCTCAATTACATGGATCAGTGTAATTTCTCCCACGTTTTTTTGAATCATAGAGATTGCTAACTCAAGAACTTTCCTGCTTTTTTCGGTAAGATCGGTAGGAACAAGGATATTCTTAAATGTCATTATATTACCTCACGAACGGGTTTATTATAATTTATAAATATTGATTTTATTTGCACTGTAATATCAAAGCTTTTGCATAGCAAAAATTATTTCAATACATATCATGTACGATAAAAAAGGGAAACTATTTAATAACTACCTATAATAAAAAGACAAAACAAGCAAACAATCTGATGACTATTATACCACAATACTTATGCTTATAGTAAATAAAATTATATTTGGATAATAATAGCGTGTTACTTCAAATTAAAAGCATTCGGTCATTAAGCTTATTTTGAGCACTAAACATTGATTTATCCTATTTTATTCTGATATTGAGAAATTCCGCTATTCGGGCAAAAACACGCTGTGAGATTTCACCTCTGAGTACGTCGTGGCGTTCGTAATTTAACATAACCAACTCCTTATCCTCACAACCAAGTTTTTCATATATTTCTTTGCTTCCTTCAGGATGAATTACAGGGTCCCCGGATGATTGTATCAAAAGAGCCGGAACCTTTATGAGATCAAGCCGGAGTAAGAGCTGTTCCATCAGCTCCATAAGTTCTTTAACTCCACTTATCGGATTACGCAAATAGTTGATGTCCGGATTTTCAGGCTCATTGATTACAAATTGCCTTTGCCCTTCATTTTTAACAAATTTGTCCAACAGCTTGTTCCATATAATAACGGCAGGTGCAAACCTGGCAGTACGTTTCCTTAATCTCATCGCACAGTTTACTGCAAAAACGGCTTTAACCTTATATGGCATGTTTGCTGTTGCAAGAAGTGCTATAAACCGGCTCCCATGCTGACACCACCCAAAACGACATCCCTGGCGCTATTAGCCAGAATCATATAACCGCGTTCAACTGAATGCAACCAATCCTCCCAGGTTCTCAGAGCCAGATCATCGGGGCTGGTTCCATGTCCACGAAGCCTTGGGACATAAACGGTGTAACCCTGCTTATAGAGATAATCAGCGAGCGGCCTGACTTCTTCAGGAGCAGCCAAATAACCATGAACTAATAATATTCCGGCCTTCGGGAATAATTTGCGGTATAAAATCGGGGTGCCGATATTTTTGGGTTTCGACTCGCCCTCGCGCCAATAGGTTTCATATTCAGAGTCAAATTCCTGTTTGGCTATTTTAAAGAATTTGCGCTGCAGGTACCGGCGGACTATCCACCAAGGCTGCTCAACAATTATGCGCACTTTTAAAGTCAACAGCCGAAGATACTCTACCTCGTTAAGAATAACGGCTCCTCGCTAAAAAGTATGGGTAATCCGATTCAAGACATGATAGATATCAGTCATCAAGAGATAGAGGAGGTTGAGACAAATTACTATGAGAGATACGGAACTATTTCAGTTGGCATTGGGTTTGACATCACCATGGCATG
>NZ_JBAMMY010000088.1:0-11672 GCF_051233685.1 Desulfobacterium sp. N47 | reverse complement strand
AAAGTTGACGTAAGTGCTTGAAATACTTGGTATATAAATTGCAATGCATTTTACATGCCATCTTTTTATGTTTTGTGAAAAAATATCGCAAAATTTTAAAACCATGTTTGAACGGCTTCAAAAACAGTGAAACTTTAGATTAACAATTGATACTGATTTATTAATTGTATAAAATTCATCTGCACTACATATTTATATTAAACATTTTTGTGGAGATACCTATGCAAAGCAAAGAAAACATCAATATTACTCAACTTATTCAAAAAAATTCTGCGATACAACAGGTTGTAAGCAATATAAGCAATGAACTTGTTGCAAGAAGAGAACACAAACCGGCCTTGTGTAAGGTATTTCTGAATGAATTTACAAAAACAGTTGAAACGGATGATTATAAATTTGATATCCATGTAGAGGCAAAAAAGCGGTTGCCTGATATAATAGTAAACAAGGTACGGGTGTTAGAAGGTTTAAGCTCTGCCGATGACTCATTAATAAAAAAATATTGTAAAAAACGAAACATAGGAATTGTATTTTCAGGAGGCCCGGCGCCTGGAGGCCACAATGTTATAGCAGGATTATATGATGCAGCAAAAAAGGCTAATCCGGAAAGTTCAGTATACGGTTTTTTGCTTGGTCCTGACGGTATTATTGAAAATGAATGTGTTGAACTGACAGATGATATAGTAAATGCCTATAGGAATCTTGGCGGGTTCGGAATGATAAAAACTGGCCGCACAAAAATAGATTCCAAAGAAAAAATGTCTCTTTCAAAAGAGACATGCAGAAAATTAGAGCTTGACGCACTTATAATTGTTGGAGGAGATGATTCGAACACAAATGCCGCGTTTCTTGCTCAGGAAATGTATAAAGATGGAGTACAGATCATAGGAGTTCCCAAGACAATTGACGGTGACATTCAGGTAAGGGATGCAAAGGGAACGGTATTGTGTGCAATTTCCTTCGGATTTCATACAGCGGCTCTGTCTTTTGCAAACTCAATAAGCAATCTGTGCACCGACAGCAGCTCCGACGTAAAGTATTGGCATATATGCAAAGTAATGGGAAGAGTCGCAAGCCATCTTGCACTGGAAGTAGCGCTGCAGACTCATCCAAACATAACTCTTATAGGCGAAGATCTGGCCAACTATGTGGATATAAGAAGGCTGGAAAAAGCAAAGCAGGAAGGAACCACTGATTATACTGCTTTTGGTATGACTTTACGCCATCTTTCCCGGGTGATTTGTGACGGAATAGTGCGAAGGGGAGCTGTAGGGAAAAATTTCGGCGTAATAGTGATTCCTGAAGGCGTTCTTGAATTTATAAATGAGATTCAAGTATTTATTATCAAGCTCAACACGATTATAGCCAAATACAATTCCACCCATGATACCGATTTTCACAGCGACTTTCCTGTTCTTGAAGACAAGCTGGAATACTTGCGCAGATTAGCAAAAACTGCACGCGAAGAAGGGACTTTTACTATCTGGAACACAAGAGATGATGACCTGTTTAATGATGTTCCGGCTTTTTTCCAGGAAGGTCTTCTCACGGAAAGAGACAGTCATGGTAATTTCCAGTTTTCTCAGGTTGAAACGGATAAAGTACTTATGGGTCTTGTGAAAGATTATCTCAAAATATTAAAAGAAAAAGGCCGGTATAAAATCGGAATATCCAGGGATTCTTTTAATAAAACTCTTGAGAAAGGGAATCTTGATCCGCTTCTTATCGGTCCTGTACTGTTTAATAACTTCGGGGAAGACTTCCTGATTGTCAAAGATTCCATTACATCAATTAAAACCTTGAATCAGGCGCTTATCAGGGATGAAATTATAAGGGAAGGCGATAAAATCCCAGGCCCGGTGGAAAAGATTTATAAAAAATCCATACCCAGTTTTAAGACACAGCTGCATTTTTACGGCTACGACGGAAGAGGAAACGATCCCAGTGGCTTTGATTGTGTTTACGGATATAATTTAGGTCTGACAGCCTTCAGCCTTATAGCAAACGGAGCAACCGGCCAGATGGCCGCCATAAAGAACCTTGAAAAAGCATTTGAAAAGTGGGAGCCTATAGGTATTCCCATAGCACCTCTTATGCGAATAGAAGAAAGAAAAGGTAAGATGGAACTGGTTCTGGAAAAAACCATCGTGGATGTGAATGCACCCTGTTTTAATATAGTAAAAGAGCTTCGCGAAAAATGGCTTGGCGCTTATCCGGGTGATGATGATTACCGCAAGCCGGGGCCGGTCAGGTTTATTGAAAAATGCGAGGAAAACAGGCCATTGACATTTGTATTGAATGAACTTGCAAAAGAAGAGTAGAGGTATAGTGTGATCTTAACCTGATACATTTTATGCATTTTCGAAAGTTTCAATGTTACAGATCACCCTGTCCTTTCCATTCTTTTTGGCATAATACATATATTGGTCCGCTCTTGCGATAAAATCATTCTGATCCTCACCCGGGGCATACTGTGTGGCTCCGATACTTAGGGTTATAGTGATTTTATCAGATAAATTCACGGGAAAGATAAGAGAAGCCAAAGATTGCCTGATTCTCCCGGCCACTTTAAGACTATTATCGATTGATGTTTCAGGAAGTATTATGATGAATTCCTCACCTCCGTACCGAAAGGCAATGTCGGAATCCCGGATACAATTCTTTACCATCCGGGCCAATCCTGCCAAAACCCGATCGCCCTGGCTATGGCCGTAAATATCGTTAACTGATTTAAAGTTATCAATGTCCATCAGAAGCAGCGATAGCGGACGATTATATCTGAGTGCTCTCGATGTCTCCCATTTCAGCTGTTCATTGAGACGCCTCTTGTTGAAAAGCCCGGTCAGGTCGTCTATAATGCTCAGCTGTTTGTATTGTTCTTTACTTATTCGCAGAGCTTCCTTAATTTCCATAAGGGCCCTTTCAGCCTTTGCCCGTTCCATGATATCCGTAAGAGTCACTACGATACCCATAAATTCAGGAGCAAAGATCCGAAGAGGCGTTGCGGTGATAATATAGTAAGCAGTTTCACCGTTTGGGAACGTCTTCCGAACTTCAATTTCAACACGTTTTTCACCTCCTTGTATCCTTGAAAAGGGGCATTCCGGAGTATGGCAATGTTCGCACAAAGAGGTTTCAAAGCATTTCTTTCCCTGAACCTCAATGCTTGCCAATCCCGTGAGGTTTGAAATTGCATCATTGACCCGAATGACATTACAATCCTTATCAATGAGCATGATACCTCCTGCCACGGTTTTAAAAATCTGATCAAGCTCCAGCCTGGCGATCTCCGATTCAACGGTTAGTGTATTTGCTCTTGAAAACGCATCTTCATACTGTTGCTCCATCAAATCCAGTTCTTTTTTGTATGATGCCGCTTTTTCCCTGATTTCCATAAGTTCTGCCAACTTCAATCTTTGCCTGTCTGCCGCAAAAAGCTGGAGTTTCAGCAATTTTATATCAACAGGTTTAAACAGAAAAAAATCCGCTTTGATTGAGAGGCTTGTGTAGATTTGAGGATCTTCAAGACCATATGCCAGAACCACGGTTTGATGCCCTTGAGTTCAGCATTTCTGGATTCTTCCAAAAAATTCCGAATCGGTCATTTCCGAACAATTAAGATCGATAATGACAAGAGCCGCTGTTTTTCCATTTTCAAATACTGAAAAGTCATCAGACAGCTCTTCCTGTACCGTTATGCTGTAATCAAGCTCACCCAGACTTGGTATGAGGGCTTTACGGAAATCTGAATCCCTGGTGATGACAAATGCTTTTTTTTCTTCTTTTGGTTTTGTCATACCTCTCCTAAATTAAGGACCTGATGAATATAAGTTTGAATTAAATCATGAAAGCCGTTTGAGTATTTCGTCGTATTCGGGAAATCCCAACAGGGATTGGAGATCTTTGAAATCGAGGATCTCATCAGGAATTTTCCCTTTTTTCAGGTTATCGAGGGCCTTCTTCATGGCACAGGCGGATGCGGAAAGCAGTGTCAGTGGATAAGCTGCGATACGATATCCCATGTCCTCAAGTTCTTTTGGCGGCAAAACCGGGGTTACGCCGTGTTCGACCATGTTGGCCATTTGGCAGCCGCCCAGTTTCCCGATTTTCATCATCTCATCTTTGGATGCGGGAGCTTCGACAAAGATGATATCTGCTCCCATGTTTAGAAAAGCTTCGGCCCGGAATAGGGCTTCATCAAGCCCTGTTGTTGCCCTGGCATCGGTTCGGGCCACAAGAACAATATCTTCGTTGTTCTTTCCAGCTTCGTTTCTGGCCTCTATAGCGGCTCTGATCCTTTTAAATGCCGTATCGCGGTCAACCACTTCCTTTCCTTTGGTGTGGCCGCATCGTTTTGGGCTTACCTGGTCTTCAATCATTATGCCAGCGGCGCCGGCCCGGATATACCCGTTCACCGTACGTTTTATATTTACAGGGTTGCCATATCCTGTATCAGCGTCACAGATAACAGGTATCTGTGATATATTGCAGATATTTTGGGCCTGATCCACCATTTCACCATAAGAAATCAGCCCGGTATCAGGCAATCCCAGACGAACGGCGGAAACACCAAAACCGCTCATAAAGGTAACTTCAAATCCGCTTTGGCCAATCAATCTTGTGCTCAAGCCATCATAACAGCAAGGCATAATAATAAATTTATCTGAGTTAATAAGTTGCCTGAGCTGTTTCACCGCTTTGGACTGCCTGGACATGAGCCGCTCCCGTTTTTCCCCGTTAGGTCAAAAAGAAACTCTGCATTGAGTATTATTATGTAAGTGCGTTTTTTACAGTGTCAAACCCCATCCGTTCTATCATTTTCCCGATGCGTTCGCCTTTTTTGGCATTTTCCGAATAATATCCTATTATTTTCTCAATAACCAAAAGGGCTTCATCATCATTTAAGTCGCTGGCCAGTTCCTGGGCAATTCGCGGTTTTGATCCAACATTACCACCAATAACAATGGTCCATCCCTTTGATTTTCCAAACAGCCCTATATCGCGCACCCATGATTCGGCGCAATTGATATTACATCCGGATACGGCAATTTTGAATTTTCCGGGAAGTTCCATTCCATGGTACTTTTCATCCAGCTTCATCCCCATTCCCAGTGAATCCTGCTGCCCGATCTTGCAAAAGGTTGTCCCCGGGCATGTACGGATGCTGCGGACGCACAAGCCAACAGCCGCACCTGGTTTCAAGCCAAGATCTTTCCATACATTGTCAATATCTTCTTCCCGTATGCCAACCATGGCAATACGGGTTGCACCTGTAATTTTCATGGCCTTGACATTGTATTTTTCGGCTACATCAGCAAGTCTTCGTAAAATTTCCGGCGTTACAATGCCGCAGGGGGTATGTGCGGCAATAGCATAAGTTTCATTATCTCTTTGGATGATAGCGCCTTTTTCTCCGAGTTTAAGCATAAATTTCCTCCTGAATTCTATATGATATATTATGATATGGGTATAATGGATATTGAAGAACGGGTACCTTCTAAATCTGTATATGTCAATATAAATCAACTAGTCCCAAGCTTCGGCTATGGTATCCAGCTCCTCCCAGCGCCGGTAGGCGGTTGCTATTTCCACCTCTATAACCTTTAGCCGTTCGGTTATACTTGCGATTTCGTCCTTGTCTTTTTTATAAAAAGAAGGGTCGGACATAGCGGCTAAGAGCTGTTTTTGCTCGTTTTCCAGTTCGTCGATAGTGTCTGGCAGTGCTTTCAGATCCCGTTGTTCCTTAAAGCCCAGTTTACGGGGTTTATCCGGCTTTAACCTGGCGGTATGAGTCTTTTGTGTTTTAGCTTCCGGTCTGGGTGCAGGCTCTTTGGCCGGTCGTTGAAGCAGCCAGTCATCATAACCTCCGGGGTATTCACAGACTAAGCCTTTTCCCTCAAAAGCCAGGGTGCTTGTGACCACATTGTTTAAAAAGATACGGTCATGGCTTACCAGCAATAGTGTCCCGGAATAGTCCAGCAACAGATCTTCCAGCAGTTCCAGAGTTTCGGCATCCAGATCATTGGTGGGCTCATCCATAACAAGCACATTGGCCGGTTTAACAAACAGTTTAGCCAGCAGCAGGCGATTCTTTTCACCACCCGAGAGAATGTGAACCGGTGTGCGGGAGCGATCCGGAGGGAACAAAAAATCCTGAAGATAAGATATCACATGGCGTTTTTGCCCGTTTACTTCTATAAAATCATTGCCCTCGCCGATATTCTGAACAACGGTTTTGTTTTCATCCAATTGTGCGCGCAACTGGTCGAAATATGCTACTTGTAACTGAGTGCCGTGACGCACACTGCCGCTTTCCGGGGAAATCTCCTGAAGCAGGATTTTGAGCAAAGTTGTTTTGCCGGAGCCGTTGGGACCGATCAGGCCTATTTTGTCACCTCTCATGATCACGGTGCTGAAATTTTTGATATATGGCACACCGGCGTAAGAATAGTTGATTCCTTTGGCTTCGATAACCAGCTTGCCGCTGCGTTCGGCTTCCTGAACCTTCATATTCACACGTCCGATTTCACTACGACGCGCCCTATAAGCCTCGCGCATTTTTTTTAAAGCCTGAACGCGCCCTTCGTTTCGGGTTCGGCGGGCTTTGACACCCTGGCGTATCCATGTCTCTTCTGCCGAAAGCTTTTTATCAAATCGCCGGTTCTGGTTTTCCTCACTTTGGGCATCAGCTTCCCTGCGTATTAAATAGGTTGAATAATCACAGGCGTAGGAGAGCAGGCGGCCTCTATCCAATTCCAGAATACGGTTTGCGATTCTTTTTGCAAAGGCCCGGTCATGGGAAACAAAGAGCATGGTTTGAATATTCTTGGCAATATATTCTTCCATCCAGACAATGGTGTCGATATCCAGATGATTGGTGGGTTCATCAAGCAGCAGCAAATCAGGTTGCCGGATCATGGCACGACAAAGCAGAGCACGCCGTTTCATGCCCGCGGAAAGAGTGTCAAAATCCAATTTGGGATCAAGCCCTGTGCGCGCCAGCAAATCCTCAATCCGCGGAGCCAGTGCCCATCCATTGGATGCATCCAGCTGGTGTTGCAACGCTTCGTAGCCGGCAAAGCGCTCCGGGTTTTCGTGTAGCGACTGGTCACCGGCTAAGCTGCGATACCGGATCAGTACCCGGCCTATATCTCCTAAACCTAAGGCTACAACATCAAAGAGACTGCCTTTGGTGTGGCTGGGTACTTCCTGTTCCAGAATCGCAGTAGTTGCACCTTGCTGGAACATGATCTCTCCGCTGTCCGGCAAAAAATCGCCGTTTAACAGTTTGATCAGGCTTGATTTTCCAACACCGTTTCGGCCCAGCAGGCAGATCCGCTCGCCCTTTTCAATTTGCAGGCTGACTTTATCAAGCAATGGCGTGCCACCCAGGCCCCAGCTTACATCCCTCATGCCGATTAATGCCATGGGGTGGTATCCACCAATAAAACCGCAAGCGTAAAGCCAGCTTTAATCTTGCAGTTCATTCTTTTTATATTATTCCGATATAGCAACATGTTAAGTATGCACCATTTTACTTTCCGGTCAAAGTCCACGGCTTGGTGAAGTAGACTTTCCGAACTTGAGCAGCCTTTGATGCCGCCCATTTTTCAAGACCCATTTTTTTGATTAAACACAGATTAAATACCTTGGTATTATGCGGTACTGTGCCTGCTTTATCAGCGTAGGGATGGAGATTATCACAGGGAAACTGATCGCAATCACTGCAAAACTTCAAACCCTTGCTCTGCGAACATTCATAGGCCGCACATCGATGAGCTTCACCGAGCATAAGCTTTTGTACCGGTATTTGGCCGTTGTGATTACGGCATCCATTACAGAGCAATATTTCAACAGGAATCCTGTATTCCTCAGATATTTTCTTAACTACGCTCATTGCTTCCTGATTTTCATGGGCTAAAAAGAAGTCGCAATTGAAGCAGTCCAGACCGCAGGGAGCGGTCATTTGAAAATAATCCATAATCAGCTCTCCTTTTAAATGTTTCCAAATCCCAACAAATTTTAGATGCTAACCTTTATGTGGTATGATTGAATACTACATTTATGCTATATCAGCAAATATATTATATCCAATTTCAATGTTAAAATTGAGGCAGATGAAGGTATTTCCTTTCCGTTGTGAGATCTAAGCCGAAAAGTCTATCAGGTTGTATGACCGGCAAAGGCCGGCGGAACGGGCTGTGATTCGATCACCCGCATTTTTTTCCATTTGCCCTGCCGGTAACGCAACATAAAGGCAAGCCCAAGGGCACAGGCATAAAGTGAAGCCAGAGTCCAGGCCGAATAAATTCCCGCACCCATTACTTCAATAGCAAGGTACACCGGAATGATCATTACTCCCAAAGAAAGCACAGCACTGGTCCACATAATGAATCGTGTGTCGCCAGCTCCCTTGATAGCTCCGGAATATATCAGGTTTAAAGCATCGAAAAAGCAAAATACAACCACAAACCTTAACAGAACCACGCCCAGATCCATTATCTTTGCATATTGTTCCGGGCTGCAATTTTCGGGTTTAAAAAGATAGAGTATGGGTTTTGGCAAAAATATGAAAAAAACCGCGAGGAGCACCATGTAAAAAAGTGTGATATGCAAAGCGCTGGTGGTAGCATACACACCATCTTCCGGGCAGCCGCGTCCGATAGCCTGGCCCACCAATGTGGCATTACCGATATGAAATCCTACCATTGGCAAAAAGGCCAGCGATTCTAAAGAAAGCACGATGTTGGATGCAGCCATTTCCAGATCCCCAAGCCGGCCCAACATCTGAATGAAAAAGGCGAATCCGAAGATTTCAAGGAAAAACTGTATGCCGCTTGGCAAGCCAAACCGCAGCAGGCGACCGAAAAGATCTTTATCAAATTTTCTATTGCTCCATGTTCCGAATCGTAACCGATTCTCAGGGCTGAACAGGAAAAAACCCAGAATCAGTACGATAATGGCTGAAGACGCAACAGTGGCAATAGCAGCTCCGGCAATACCCAGTTCAGGAAAAGGGCCGATACCGTTTATCAGGCAATAATCCAGAGGAATATTAATAATTGCACCTATCATATGGACAAACATTACCACCCGGGTCAATCCTCTGCCCGTATAAAAACATGCCATGGCCGACCCCATAAGCGGAAACCCGGTACCTATGATAAGGATATTAAAATATTGAATCTCCAGAGAACGGATATGCGGGGAATGACCGATCATGCCGAAAAGACGTCCGGATAAAAAAACAAATGATGCCACTAAGATCGCTGCAAAGATGGAGAAGTAGATGCCCTGCCAGATTGAAGCCCCGACACGATGCAGTGCATTTGCTCCGGTATACTGAGCCACAAATGCGTTGGTGTAATTGACGACACCCAGAAATATTGAAAAGCACGTGAAAGAAGCAATTCCGGCGGGCAAAGCAGCCGAGATGCTGTCAACCGAATAATTGGCCAGAAATATTCTGTCCGTAAACTGCATCAGGGCGAGCGAACCCATGGAGGCTACAAGAGGCAGACTGATGGCCATAACACTGCGATAGCCATTGGTTCCGGACCAACGCTCGATCATGTTATGGGGTTCTCCGAGAAATTGTTGGTTATATAAAACTTATTGATTTTGACCTCTCAAGGACTTATCAAAAACAGGGCAGCAAAATAATACCAGCTTTTGTAAATTAGTAAAGTTAAACATCAAGCCAACAGGGAAAAATATCTGCAATCTTTTATTACAAATCGACCGCCAAAAGCCTGGGATGCGAAAAGTGTTCTTGATAGAATTCTTCTTCACCGGGAGATGGGTACGGGTGTTTTATAGGGTGTATTGCAAAGATAATGATTGAAAAACCCCGTTAATCCGGTAATATTGGTAAAATAAAAATATCCTGCAAGTTTTTTAACCGGCAAGGTCAGACAGATTGATACAATGATCGATATAAGCTTTAAAGGTATAAATTGCCTTTGATATATTACAACAAGGAGAAATATGCTTTATTTAAAAACAGGCAAACTGAATGAATTCGAGACTGATGCTGTGATTATTCCGGTATCCGAAGATTCACAAATACATGATAATGAAACAATCATATCGCTTATAAAAAAAACTGACACAGCCGCAGAATTCAAAGGGGCAAAGGGTGATGAATTAACATTTTATGATTTGCCTGATATAAAATCCAAAAGAGTAGTGTTTTTGGGACTTGGAAAAATAAAAGATATTAGTAGTGAATCTCTTCGTGCAATTTGCGGAAAATCCGTAAAAAAATGCATCAGAAATAAGCTTGAAGACATCCTGATAGTAGTGCCTTCTTCCGGCAAGCTTGGGATGGAAACAAAAGAGGCCCTCGAATCTATGGCCGAAGGTGCTTTTCTGGCAAATCATATTTTCGATAAATATAAAAAAGAAAAAAAGCTTACCACTCTTAAGAAAGTTGGATTTTTTCTTGAACCAAAATCCGGCGAAAAATATGAAGACTTGCTTTCACAGGTTGAAATTATCTGCAGCGGCACCATACTTGCCAGAGAGTGGGTCAGCACCCCTTCAAATGATAAAGTTCCTGATATACTGGCAAAAGATATAGCTTTAGAAGCAAAAAAAGAAAATCTTAAAATAAAAATCTTTGATGAAAAAAAACTTAAGCAACTTGGGTTCGGTTCTTTGCTTGCGGTTGCACAAGGAAGCGAAAACAAGCCACGGCTTCTTATACTGGAATATTCACCCAAAGGTGCAAAAAAGACTATAGCTTTAATAGGAAAAGGAATTACTTTTGATTCGGGCGGTATAAACTTAAAACCTGCCGGTTCCCTTGAAGATATGAAAATGGATATGTCCGGAGCTGCCACAGTTGCAGCAACACTTATTTCTGCAGCAAAAATAAAACCCGGAGTTAAAATAATAGGTGCCATCCCGATTGCTGAAAATATGCTTTCAGGAGATGCAACAAGACCCGGTGATATTGTAAAAAGCTATGAAGGCAAAACCATTGAAATCAATAATACGGATGCTGAAGGCAGGCTGATACTTGTTGATACTATTTCTTATATAATTAAAACATATAAGCCTGATACCTTAATTGATGTTGCAACACTTACCGGTGCCTGCGTTGTTGCGCTTGGAGAAAGAATTGCGGGAGTATTTTCATCAGATGACGAACTTGCGGAATCAATAATTAAATCTTCAAATAAAACTCACGAGCGCTGCTGGCGCATGCCCCTTCCCGAAGATTATAAAGAATTTCTGAAAAGTGATTTTGCAGATATCAGTAACATGAGTACCTCAAGATGGGGCGGCGCTATAACTGCTTCTTTATTTCTGTCCGAATTTACCAACAGCACAAAGTGGGCGCATATTGATATTGCCGGCCCGGCATATATTAAGAAGGCGACTGATTACTGCGGTATTGGAGGTACGGGATTCGGTGTTCGGCTTTTGTGTGACTTGATTATAAAGCTTTAAAAGCAGACAGACAGAGGTAGTGTATAATATTTTGTGTAAATTTTAAAAGGGTATAAAAAAGGGCGCTTTTCCTTTAAAAGGGTTTTAGGCAAAAACACCAAAAAAAAGGAGAAGCACCCATGAAAGTGGAAATTAGCGTACCAGAGGTTGTGAGCATTTTCAAGCAGAAATGGCTTAAAGGATCTTCCATCGGCTGTCAAATGTCTGGAAAACTC
>NZ_JBAMMY010000084.1:0-48299 GCF_051233685.1 Desulfobacterium sp. N47 | reverse complement strand
GCCTGCGTAACCGTTCATTGAGTATTGGCTCAAGGATTTTAAATCGTTTTGATATTCTATCTTTTTCCATGAGCTAATCATGGAGCAAATTTGAAAATTATGCAACATAAATGTTATAGTTATTTTATGACAATCTCTTATCTTCAGGCAGCATGATATCGACGGGATCTGCTTCGAGATAAAGTTCAATGGCTTCCTTGAGGTTCTTTGCGGCTTCTTCAGTCCGGCCCTGAGTAACACATCCTTTCAGAGCAGGACAATATGCCGTAATATAACCATCCATTCCTTTTTCTAAAACAATTTTAAGTATCATTCTGTTATACTCCAGTAGTATCTGTGTTGATCTTCCGTTTAATAATCAATGCGTCAATTAAATTAATAACGGTTTTTTCTTTAACCGCTTTTGTTTTTTGGGTCGATGAGCGGAAATAGATTCTTCAATCAGCCAACCGCTCCCATTATTTTCTAAGCTTATTCTATATATTTCAGAACGATTCCGGTACGTGTAGGAAGATAAAGGCTGATAAACTGACGCTTTGAGTCTTTCGTTTCATCAAAAATTGTTTTATGTACATGGCCTGGTATAAGGCGGCCATGACCTCCATATATTATAGCATCGCTGTCAAAAATCATTTGGTATGTTCCGGGAGGAGCATCAAAGCAGTAATTTGTAAATGAGCTGGTTGGGTGAAAATTGAAAGCAAATAAAAGGCCTGCTCTCCTGAAGGCAATTATCTTATCATATGCATTTTCATATAAAAGCTTTGGAGCAGAAGTTTCCAGTATATGAAACTGCTTTGCCAGAGAAATCATGTCGCGGTCATAATTTGCAAGAAGATGATATTTTAACATAGGATCGTCAACAAGATGCCATTGACGTCTGGCATAATGGTATGACCAATTGTTTCCTTGTCTTGGGAAATCTATCCATTCCGGATGTCCGAATTCGTTTCCCATAAAATTTAAATACCCGTTTCCTGCTGTAGACAGAGTAATCAGTCTGATTAATTTATGTAAAGCAATTCCTCTGTCTACACGAAAATTGTTGTCGTCTATAGTCATATGATCATACATATCGACGCCTATCAGTCTGAAAATAAGGGACTGATCTCCGACAAGAGCCTGATCATGCGACTCGCAATAGCTTATTGATTTATCTTCTATCCTTTTATTGTTTAGTTCGTACCAGAGATGTCCGGTTGACCAGTCTTCATCATAGGAATCCTTAACAAGACGGATCCAGAAATCGGGTATACCCATGGCAAAGCGGTAATCAAAACCGAAGCCGCCTTCGGATACCGGCACTGCGAGTCCCGGCATTCCGCTGATATCTTCAGCTATGGTTACGGCATCCGGCCTGATGTCATGTATCAGCTTATTTGCAAGGGCGAGATAGGTAAGAGCATCTTCATCAACATCTTGGCCAAAGTAGCCATCATATGAAGTAAATGCTTCTCCCAGACCGTGATGGAGATATAACATGCTTGTGATGCCGTCAAACCTGAATCCGTCGAAATGGTATTCTTCCAGCCAGTATCTGCAGTTTGATAACAGAAAGTTAAGAACTTCAGTTTTATTGTAATCAAAACATCTGGAATCCCAGGCGCTATGCATTCCACGGGGCCCATCATGAAAATATTGGTAAATTGTGCCGTCAAACCGGCTTAAGCCTTCAACTTCATTGGAAACGGCATGGGAATGAATTATATCCATGATAACGGCGATTCCTTCCGAATGAGCCGAATCGATCAGTTCTTTTAAATCTTCAGGAGTTCCGAAGCGCGATGATGCTGCAAAAAAATTGGAAACCTGATATCCGAAAGATCCGTAATAAGGGTGTTCCTGGATTGCCATAAGCTGTATCATATTATAACCGGAAGATACGATACGTGGTAGTATTGTTTCAGTAAATTCCCTGTAAGCACCGATTTTTTCTTCTTCCTGTGCCATGCCTATATGAGCTTCATAGATAAGAGGGGCATCTTTGAAACATTTAAAATCGGGAAACCTCCAGTTGTAAGGAAATTGAGGAAACCAGACCTGGGCATTAAAAATAAGGGTTTGCGGGTCCTGTACTACACGGGTTGCATATGAAGGCACCCTGTCTCCTTCACCACCCGGCCAGTGGATCTTCAGCCTGTATAAATCTTTATGTTTCAGGTCTTCTTCGGGAAGTACTATTTCCCAAATACCGGCTTCGCTGATTTTATTTAATGAGTATTTATTTTTTTCCTGCCAACCGGAAATCTCTCCGATTAAAAATATGGAATCGGCATTAGGAGCCCACTCCCTGAAG
Organism: Desulfobacterium sp. N47; assembly: GCF_051233685.1. Classification (NCBI taxonomy): domain Bacteria; kingdom Pseudomonadati; phylum Thermodesulfobacteriota; class Desulfobacteria; order Desulfobacterales; family Desulfobacteriaceae; genus Desulfobacterium; species Desulfobacterium sp. N47. The sequence goes on along the minus strand of NZ_JBAMMY010000084.1, from coordinate 46,003 downwards.
ATCCACTGGTTATTTGAAAAATGAAGCCCGAAGTAATTATATCCGGAAGCAAAACCGGCAAGATTATTATTGCCTTTGGTAAGAAGAATTTCTTTGTTAATTATATTGGTTATCCGGTTTTCAATAGCATCCTGATAAAGTTTCAGGAAAGGGTCGTTTTTATAATATCTTTCTTGAATTATCATTGTCTCTTCCAATCGGTGTATTTATTAAGAAGTACTTATGAGCGGGCGCTGTAACATCTTTTCATAAAGATCCATATACTGTTTTGCCGTAACGGAATGATTGAAATTGTCAATGCTTTGCTGCATGATTCTTTTTATTTGTTTTTGTTTTATATCGGCAGATGTTTTATAAAAAATCATTGCCTGGCTGATTGCCCACGAAAGTCCCTGTGTATCGTAATAATCGAATAAAAATCCATTTCCGATATTTTTAGTCACATCAAGATTAGTTATAGTATCATGAAGACCGCCTGTGTTATGGACAATCGGCAGAGAACCATATATTGCTCCTATCATCTGCGGGAGCCCGCATGGTTCAAAACGGGACGGCATGAGAACAAAATCCGATGCTGCATAAGCGATACGCTCAAGCCTTTCATCAAAATTGCACACAGCGACCCTGTTATTAAAATTATGAAAATCAACAATGTTTTTAAAGATTGGCTGATATTCTCCGTTTGCCACAAATACAATCTGAAGATTTAAATCCCAGTAAGAAGAAACGACTTCATAAAGAATCTGTGAAAGAAGTTCAGAGCCTTTCTGGATTGAATCCAGTCTGGAAGGCCAGAAAAATAAAGGAGCCTGGTCATCTTCTATAAGTCCCAGAGTTTTCTGAAAAGATCTTTTATTCCTGATTTTTCCATTTACAAAATCATCTGCTCCATATTTATAGAAAATCTCATTGTCTTTGGATGGATTGAAAGTAGGTTCCGGGGCGTTCAGAATTCCTGTTGCACACTCTGAATGCCATTTATTCGACAGCTCCTGACGAAGACAAGTTTCAACAAAACTGTGTTTGCCCTCAATTATTTCGTTTAAAAAAGCAGGACTTACAGTATTTACATAATGAGCTGCAAAAACTCCGCTTGTAAGAAGATCAACAGGATTTGATTCACGGGTTCCCCAGTAATCATAAGACATATTCTCATAATAAAAATTTTGCCAGAACGAAGCTGCGTCAATACCCGCATCTTCAATATTAGACAGAAAAGTTTTAGTTGTGTGGATATTATGTATGGTAAACAGGCAGGGTATGCCGAGCTTTCTTGCCATGGCCGGGATCAGACCGGTCATCCAGTCATTGCAATGAATAAGATCCGGTCTCACACGCGGAATAATATTATTTATCACCTCACGCTGGAAAGACAGAGCTATTTTAAGATTTTCCCAGCCGTAGTTGGAATAAACATGATTCAGATAGTAAAACACCTTGTCTTCAGCAAGATGAATTCTTTCATTAGGTACTTTTTTGCGGATCAGATCCAGTTCTTTACCGAAAATACGGGCAAGCTGGGTGTTGAAAATTTCCCTGTAATCCGGAAGAGCAACATGCACATCTGCTCCATGTTCAAGCAGAGCACTAATTAATGCGGCGGAAACATCGGCAAGTCCGCCGGCTTTTGCAGTAAGATAATTAGTGATGTTTCCCATTCCTTCAGGTAGATAAGTTACTTCTGGTGTTACAATTAGTATTCGCGGATTATTTTTCGAACGGGGAGACATTTAGCTATCCTTTTATTAAATACTTAAACAATTATGCCCAGGTTAAAAAATCCTGAGTATTTTTTATCCAATCATCACCTTTTGGTATTACTCTCGCTGTTAAGCCGAACCTTCCGGTATCGCTGCAGGTTATAGCGCAGCTATAAATATAGCAGCCATTTCCAAGATTTTCTTCAACAATCATTCCTTCCGATTTACCATCAGTGACTGAATCAACAGAGTGTATGCGGCCGTAGTATACCTGTACATCTACTTCTTCAGGAATGATTTCACCTAGAAAGACTTCCGTTGAGACGTTGACAGTATCGCCGACACGAAAAGGACCCTGATCTTTTCTTTTAGGCGGTTCTATCCTGATAAGTTTCCATAGTGAACGCAGGCGTTCTCGCTGTAATGAATGCGCTCTTGCTTCTGCAGCACTATTTAATAAAAGATTCCGGTTATTTTCTGCTGACGAAACATAACAATGTTTTGTATAATTTGAAACCATAACATGGCTGCAAAAATTCTGCATAGCCATTTTCATGGATTCTTTCATTTTACTCAGCCAGACCTGTGAGTAATTGTTACTTTTTTTGTCATAAAAACAGGGGATAACCTCATCTGTAAGAACATTATACAAGGCCTGGCTCTCAACATTGTCCTGATACTCCGAGTCAAAGTATTCTTCTCCTTTTCCGATTCGCCAGCCTCTTTCTTCGGAATATCCTTCACACCACCACCCGTCAAGTATACCTACATTTAGCCCTCCGTTTATTGCGGCCTTCATTCCCGAAGTGCCGCATGCTTCAAAAGGACGTCTCGGAGTGTTCAACCAGACATCAGCTCCCTGAACAAGTATTCTTGCAGTATTGATATCGTAGTTTTCCAGAAAAATAAGGTGATGTCTTAACTCAGGCTTTTGCGCAAATCGTATCACAAATTTTATGAGATCTTTTCCTTCCTGATCTTTTGGATGGGCTTTCCCTGCAAAAATAATTTGTACAGGATGTGTTTTTGAGGTGAGAATTGATTCAAGCCGTTCGGGATCCATAAATAAGAGATGAGACCTTTTGTATGTTGCAAATCTGCGGGCAAACACAATCGTCAAAGCATCCTGATCAAGTACTGATTCTACATCGTTCATAATCATTTTAGGAGTGTTACGCTTCTCATATTGTTTTATCATAAGCTCGCGGCATTTGCGAATAAGCCTGGTGCGGTTCATTTCATGGACATGCCAAAGCTCTTCATCGTAAATTCCGTCGATACGGTTCATAATTGCAGGGTCCCATGGATGTTTATTCCATCCGGTACCAAGGTACCTGTCTAACAGAAGCGATATTTCATAGGATATCCATGATGGCACATGAACACCATTAGTGATATGCGATATGGGTATTTCATCAACCGGCTTACCCGGCCAGACATGGGACCACATTTTACGGGCCACAGAGCCATGAAGCTCACTGACTCCATTACAATATTGAGCCATTCTCAGGCCAAGGATAAACATTGAAAATTGTCCTTCGGAATCTTTCCATGCAGGTTTTCCCAAAGACAGAATTTCCTTTTCACTTGTTTCCAGTTCTTCCTTATAGCTTTCAAGATATGGTTTTACAATTTCTGCAGGAAATACATCATGACCGGCAATAACAGGGGTATGAGTAGTAAAAACAGTAGAACGGGGAACTATTTCAAGAGCTGTTTTATAATCAACATTGTGTTTTGAAATGATTTGAGCAATGCGTTCAATACCTGCAAAAGTACTGTGACCTTCATTGAGATGAACTACAGAAGGAAATATCCCCATACCCGCCAAAGCACGCATGCCGCCTATACCCAGAAGCACTTCCTGAGCCAGGCGTTTATTCTGATTAGCCGGGTATAAATTAGCTGTAATGTCCCTGATTTCGGGAGGGTTATCAGGCAGATTGGTATCGAGCAGATAAAGAGGAATTCGTCCTATACTTAACTTCCAGACACGTGCACGAATATTGCCGTTTGGCCCGTTTACCGTAACGTATAATGATTTTCCCGATAGATCGAGCGCCTTTTCAACCGGGATTTTATAAAGATCCGTCTCAGGATATTCTTCCTGCTGCATTCCGTCCTGGCTGAGAAACTGGCGGAAATATCCATGTTTGTAAAGAAGTCCAACTCCGGTCATGGGAAGCATCAAGTCGGATGCAGCTTTCAAATGATCCCCGGCAAGTACTCCGAGACCTCCTGCAAATAGAGGTATACACTCATGGATACCGAATTCCATTGAAAAATATGCAATATTATCGTTATGTTGAAATGGCGAATCCGGTTTGTCCAGCTTTTGAAGAACTGAGATTACAAAATTATCTCTGATTCGTTTCTGATGAGCAAGAAAGCTCCCGTCTACTGCAAGCTCTTCGAGACGTTCTTTAGGTGTATTTGTTAAAAATACGATCGGATTTTGTTCCGATTTTTCCCAGAGCTTCGGATCAATTCTTTTATAAAGCTCTTTTGCATCATTTTGCCAGCTCCACCATAGGTTCCGGGATAAAGTATCCAGAAAAGACAGAGGTTCCGGTATGATTGGAAAAACCTGAAAAGGCTGTATATGTTTCATATTTTAGAATCCTCTATATAAAAATAAAAGTTCAATGGTTCGGGGGTTCGAGGATTCAAGTGCTCTTCTTCTCCCGTGTCGTTCTGCAATATCGTTTGGGATATAGACGCTTCCTTTCACTTAACCCCTGAATCCTGGACCACTTGAATCCTTACAAGATTTATCATTTTGAAAGCTGTATCCATACACGCAGCATTTCACTTGCGCCCCATGCCTGCGCATCGCATCCCCTTGCTTTGTGCGGATAATCTCCGTCAACAATTTCAGGCACATGACCCGTACACCCATATATTATATGTTGTGTTGAAGAAGAAAGCAAAGATAAAGCACTGTTTTTAGCTTTATCTCCGTATGTCATAGCCCATGCTTCACAAAAAGACGGGAAAAGCCAGGTCCATGCAGTTCCGTTGTGATAAGCCGGTTTCCGGTTTGTATCTTCATCTCCTGCATATGTTCCCTTATATGGATTATGCGGATCATTAAGAACATTGCCGTGAAGTTTTATTTCAAGAGGCCTGTTTACATGCCTGTCGGCAAGGCTTCTGATAGCACCCGGAACAAGCAATTCATCACATGCGCAAAGGATTTGTTCACACAGGGTAAAATCCGAAACAGCACCAAGAGTTATTGCAAGAAGCTGGTTTGGTCTCAATGCATCGTCCTTTTCGGCTTTTTGTGCTGTAACTCCGGATGGGGCATCAAGGCAGTCTGAAAGATAGCCTTCTGTCAGCGGGAAGAGTTCATAAATTGATTTCTGAACTTTAGCTGCAAGGCCGCCCCATTTTTTTGTTGAATCCGATGGATCAATTTGGGAAAGAAACAACAGAGCTTTATACCACAGAGCCTGAATTTCTATCGGATAACCTTCGCGTGGAGTGCATGCAGGATAGTTGGTATCCATCCAGGTAAAATGAGCCGGGCTGAACAATAATCCGGAATCATAATCCATGTAGATTCCATTGGGTGTGCCGGATATTAAACGGGATGCCAGGGAAATCAGTATGCTTCGAATGTTTCTGTCATCTAAATTCCGGTTTAAAAAAGAATCTTCCCCTTTGGCGTTAAGCAAATCGGCGCAGGCAATAAAAAGCCACAACGGAGCATCTGAAGTATCTCTGTTTGCGGCATCGTGACCACTTATCATGTTTGGAATAGTTCCGTCTTTTTCAAACCTTGCAAATTGCTTTATTACAAGCTCTGCTTCTTTATGCTTTCCGGCTGCAATCATTCCTCTTGCAAATATAAGAGAATCACGTCCCCAGTCAAGAAACCATGGATATCCGGCTATTATTGATTTGTAAGATCCTCTGGCGGTTATATAATGGTCAAGAGCTAAGGTTAATGCTTCCTCGATTTTTAAACCGGGATGCCGCTTTTTAAAAGATGAATCTTTTTCTTCGGGTTCCGGGCATGAAGATTTATGCTTTATTTTACTATCAACGCAGGCAGATAAAACAACTTCTTCTCCTCCTTTAAGAAAGGTTTGAAAATAACCCGGACTAAAGAGATCCGAATTGGGATCAAGGCCCCTTTGGGCTTCTAAAGACCTGAAGATCATATACTGCCATTCAGGCTCATAAGAAAAATCACCTTTTGAAATATCCATGAAAAGTCCGAGTTCTGCATCAGGCGCAAACATAAACCCTGAAGATTTTGCAGACACAGCGCCGGGCCATAAATGCTCGGGCCCTTTGAAAGCTTTGGTTGTTTCATGAAAATTGCGGTATTCAATATCCGGTCTTAAAATAAGCTTTATCACCTTATCGTCGGATAAATTTCTATCCTGCTTATTTGAATACAGACGTGAAAAAATAATACGGACTGAATTTTCACCACTTACCATGTAAAGTCTAATATTAAGATGAATGTGTTCACCCTGACTTGTTGGTATGCGGTAGCGCCAGAGCCCGCCGTCTTTGTAATCAAATTCAAAGGAATCAAAGCAATCTGCGCATACGTCTTGTGAAAAACCCTGGAATACTACCCATGCCCGGCATCTCGAAAAAGCAACAAGCCTGTCCACAGGATATTCGCTGCTTGTATTTGCTGCAAGAATAGCATCATATTTACTATTCAAGGTTCCCCAGAATACAGGAACATGAAGCATTGCGCCGCGTCCGTTAGTATCAAGCATGCCGATCGGGTTTTTCAGCAATTGGGAACGGCTGAACACTCTTTTGAGTCTGATGTCTTCCGGTTCAGACAGAAAAAGAAGAGGCGCCTTTGCGTGGTTTGCCTGTCCTGCTTCGTATACAGTGAGTTTAAGAGTAAGTTGCCGGTGCTTTATAGGCGACTGAAGAGGAGAAAACAGCGCAAAAAACAAACCATCCGAACGGGGCAGGCTTTCTTCGTTGGATATAACAAAATTCCAGTCTGTTATTAATGCCTGAAAGGGTTTATCAGCAACTATCATAAGAAAATATGAGGGCGGTATCATTACTTCCCGCCTTACATCTTTGGGCCAGTTCCATACTTTTACTCTGGCTTCACCGGAAAACGGATTCAGGCTCCGGCAGAATTCAATCGGATCATCGGCAAGAGATTTGGATGCCTTTTCAATATCGAAATCTCCTATATCGTTATTTCCGTTATATATACTCAGAATATCAAGCGCCTTTGCGTTCATTTTCTGTTTTGCAACTTTTTCAGGTACGATAAAATCTTTTTCAGCTTTAATGTTTATAAGATCAAGATCATTTTCATCATTTGTCAGACATAACACCATGCCTGGATTAAGAAGGAATGAATTATAATCACCTTCTGAATCAACAGTAATTTTCTTTGATGTAAGAAGGTCAATATAAAATCTATCCTTCATCCCGGCTTTTTTTGCATCCCATGAGGCAAGAGTTTGATTGTTGTCATCAAGGTTTGCAACTATAAGCAGTTTTTTTCCGCTTGGGATATTATTGCGGAAAAGGACAATATAATTTCCCTCTCCATGATGGATTAAACTCAATTCCGTTTTATTGAAAAAGGCAGGATGGGCCTTAAGAATATTTGAAAGCACTTTTAAATGATCAACCTGGTTTTTTTCTGCTCCCCAGTTAAGAGAAGATGCGCCGTGCACATTAATTTTTTCTGTAGCAAACCATTCAACCCCATTTGCATAACCAAAAGATCCTTCGCAGGATATGAGAGCACATAAAGTGGTACGCATTCTGGCATAAGTTACAGAGCGTGAAGCGAGTCTGTTGTTATCATGGGTTTCTGCAAAATGGAGAAGAATACCGTCTTCAGAGGAGATAGCAATCGCATCGGGAAGATAATGTTCTATCTGACCCCGGTCGTAATTTTGGAATAATTCGGAATAAGCCAGGTTAAAGTTGCCTGTATTTAAAAGATCACGGGTAACTGATATTCTGCCTCCCAATCCTTCCAGGAAAAAAATAGTATCGGGGAATTGCTCTCTGACTAAAGATATGATAAACCGCCATGCGGAAAGAGGAACCATATAACCGGCATCGCAGCGGAATCCGTCAACACCTCTTCGGCACCATGTAAGAAATATGTCCGCCATATAATCCCACATATCTTTATTTGAATAATCCAGCATTGTAAGATCTTCCCAGCGCACACCCCATGCACCCGGCACTTGTATATGCCCGTCTTTGCCACGTACAAGCCACTCAGGGTTTGTTTCATGCAGAGATGCCGCCCAGCCGGTGTGATTGATTGCAATATCTATTAAGATTTTTGCGCTGCGGGTATGAATGGCGTCAACCAACTCAATGAACTGTTCAAGAGGCGTTGCTTTGGTGTCGAATTCGGCCAGCGCAGAATCAACAGCTGTAAAACTTAATGCTGCGTATGGACTGCCGAAACGGCCCATGCGCGCATATGTTGTGGGAGTGGGGTTAATAGGAAGAAGCTGGATAGCCCTGCATCCCAGCTTGCCGATAATAAAATCAAGTTCACGGATGAGATCACGAAATTTTCCCGAGGGAGGGATTACTGTATATCCTTTTGCATCAAGGTTTTGTATCCAGTCCGCTTGTGTCGGATCAGCGGCTCCTTTGCCCTCTTTGTTGGGTCCGAACTGACGTACAAAAGCATTGTAAATGATATTGGCGCAACAGGTTGCGGCAGGTTCTACATTTATTGTGGTATTGGGCCCGTCAGGCCATACAGGATCAACATCATCCTTTTTCAGAAAATAACATTTGGCTTCAAAATGCCCGACTTCGCAGAGAGGCACTGTAATGCCAAAAGTCAGGTCATCGATTTTTTTCATTGGAAGGTCAAACCAGTCTCTTCCTAAAGGCGGTTCGTCATGAATTACTTCTCTTATTATTTCACTTCTTGAGGTTCTTGCATGTCCTATGTTTGTACGAAGCCAGGCTTTTCCTCTGAGAGGGGCAGAGATTGTAAGAGTAAAAGTCTGTGCATCACCCCGAAACATCAGAATATGAGTTCCGGAAAAAGGATTCTGGGATACCCGGAATATATTTCCCATGAAGCACTATCCTTCCATGATATGTTTTACAAGATGCCCAAGTTCCGGAAAAATCAAAGCTTTGCAGGCAAGCTTGCAGGCTTTCAGACTGCCGGGCATACAAAAAACAATGGCATTTCCAATAATTCCTGCTGTGGCCCGGGATAACAGCGCTGCCGAATCTATTTCTTCAAAACTAAGCTGGCTGAATACAGGTCCGAAAGCTGTCAGCTCCTTTTCAAACAAGGGGCGAACTGCTTCAATTGTAACATCTTTGCTGCTAATTCCTGTGCCTCCGGTAAGCAGGAGCGCCTGAACTTTTTGCTCAAAAACAGCTTCTCTGGTTGTCTCTGCAATTTTATATATATCATCAGGTATAACCTGATAGAATGTTATATTGTGCCCTTCTTTAATCGCCAGTTTTTTTATCCAGCTTCCGCTTTCATCGGTTTTTTCAGTTCTTGTTGATGAAACGGAAATAACGCCGACATTTATACTTTTCGGGGCATGCTTTTTATGATCTTTAACTCCCATAATTTATCTTTTTTCCAGAACGACTTTATCTATACCGTCACACTCGGTTAATAGTACGTTTATACTTTCGGACAAACCTGTTGAAATATGCTTGCCGACATAGTTTGCCTGAATAGGAAGTTCTCTGTGCCCTCTGTCTACAAGTACTGCAAGCTCGATACGATCCGGCCTTCCATAGTCCATTATTGCATCCATGGCAGCCCTTATTGTCCTGCCTGTAAAAAGGACATCATCCACCAGTATAACCTGCTTTCCGTCTATGGAAAAGAAAACATCGGTTGCCTGAACTACAGGATTATGGCTTATTCTGGTCCAGTCATCACGATAAAGAGTGATATCAACTATTCCTGCCGGTATTTCAATGCCCTCGATCTTTTTTATTAATGCCTGTATCCTTTTAGCCAGAAAAACGCCTCGGGTTTGAATTCCTACAAGAGAGAAATTGTTGGCACCCTTATGAACTTCAAGAATTTCATGGGCAATTCTTGCGATAATACGTTCTATATCAGCTGCATCCAGTATGGGATGTATATTTTCCATCGTTTTCAGGCACCTGATTGTTTTTAAATCAATTTATTTTTTTTGATATCCTTTAAGATATTTAAACAACTCTGAATCTGTTGACAGAACAAGAGAGCTGTCTTTGCCCAGGGAGTTGTTGTAAACCTCAAGGGTTTTTACAAAAGAATAGAAAGCCGGATCAGCGCCGAAAGCTTTGGCATATATCTTTGTAGCTTCCGCGTCAGCCTTTCCTTTGATTTCTTGTGCCTTTTTATATGCTTCTGAGGTTATCTGCTTTAAGTCGCGTTCTTTTTCCCCGATGATTTTTTGAGCTTCACCATGACCTTCCGAGCGGAATTTTTCAGCTATTTGCTTTCGTTCCGCAATCATTCTGCCATATACGGATTCTCTGACTTCCCTGACATAATTTATACGTTTTATCTTAACATCAACCAGCTCTATGCCGAATTGCGCCAGTTTAGGTTGAGCCTGTTCAAGGATTTTTTTCATTATAACTTCTCTTCCGGCGGAAATGGTAAGTGACGGCTGGGACTCTTGTTCTATTTTTTCTATTCCCGGTTCAAATGTATCAAGTTTTCTGTTACTTTCGCGCACTGTTTCTATGAGCTTATAGGAGGTAATAAAATTTCTTACGGCAGGATCTATTATATCGTCAAGTCTTCCCAGAGCGCTGCTTATATTATTGACAGTCTGAAAAAATTTTATCGGATCTACTATTTTCCAGCGTGCAAAAGTATCAACCCAGAGATATGTTTTGTCAAGGGTAGGCACCTGGCCGGGGTTACCGTCCCATTGCAAGAGATTTTTAGGAAAATAATTTGCTTCCTGCAAAAGCGGTAATTTAAAATAAATTCCCGGTTCTTTTATAGGAGATCTGATAACCTTTCCGAATTGCGTTAAAACCACCTGTTCCGTTTCGTCCACGATAAAAGCGGAACCTAATGTGATCACAATTGCAATTATACAACCTATCAGTATGATGTCTCTATTTTTCATTTTTTACGGCACCTGTTTGTTTTTCAAGATTTAGAAACGGTAAAAGATTCTTCTGATTGGCGTCTATTATGTATTTATTTCCAAGTTTAGGCAGAAGATCCTGTAACATTTCAAGGTACATCCTTCTTTGGGTTACATCCTTTGCTTTCACATATTCATTGTAAAGCGAAACAAATCTTGAAGCGTCACCACCTGCCCGGTTCACTCTGTCCAGAGCATATCCTTCAGCTACTCTGATTGTCCTTTCGGCTTCACCTCTTGCCTGAGGTAATTCTTTGTTATATTCCTCTTTTGCCTGATAGATCAGTTTTTCTTTTTCCTGAACCGCCTGGTTTACTTCATTAAATGACGGCTGAACAGACTCAGGCACATTGGTTTTTTCCATTTCAATTGTAACAATACTTATTCCTGCTTCGGATTTATCAAGTTCAGCCTGAAGAACACGCTTTGCTTCGTCTGCTATTTCTCCGCGCTTGCTTATGACTTCATTTATGCTTCTGTCTCCTATAACAAGCCGCATTGCAGCTTCGGACATATCCGATAGCAGGGAATCAACATCTCTTATTTTGAATAAGAAGTTATATGGTTCATTAATTCTGTAATGTACTATCCATGGGACAAGAGCTACATTCAGATCTCCTGTAAGCATAAGGGATACATCTTCGCTTTCAGTTTGAGGAGAGGAGAAAAGCTGTCTTCCTACAGATCTTGTTGAGCTGAAACCAAACTCCTTTTTATAAACACGCCTTACTTTTACTTTGGTTACTTTATCTATGAAAGCCGGTAGTTTGAAATTAAGCCCGGGTTGGGTTGTTTTTATATATTTTCCAAACCGTTGCACGATTCCTACCTCATCAACCCCCACAGTGTAAAACATTGACGAGGCAAGAAACACAACAAGGATAACAAGAATAACTATCGGCAGTCCCGGAATTTTATATTTGGAAAACTTCTTAAAAAAGTTTTCCACTTGCGGCGGGACTACTTTTTTGCTTTCCTGCTGGTTCTTAAGTTTTTCCCAATCCCAACTCATAGTTGCATTTCCTTAAATATTTAAAGATTAAACCGGATAATTATGTCAATGTGTTAAAGGCTTTCCATTTAAAATAATTATTTTTATCAGAAGTATGAATTCGTTATTTTAATACCTTCAGATCTTGCGCTTTTTAATTAAAGGGGACATTTCTCTTAAGGTAGCAACAACTTTTTTCAACACCTCGACAAACTTATCTATTTCATTTTCGGTAGTATCTTTGCCAAAAGTTATTATAAGAGTTCCCTGTGCATCGGCATAGTCCAAATCGATGGAAAGAAGAACGTGCGATGCTCTCAGAGATCCTGAAGCACAGGCCGACCGGGTGGAAACCATTATATTTTCTTCATCCAGCATAAGGACGATACTTTCACCTTCTATGTATTTTACAGAAAGAGATACAAGATTGGGAAGGGAGAGTTCAGGGTGTCCGTTTATAATGACATCTTCGATATTTTCTTTCAACCCGGCTATAAGTCTGTTCTTAAGATTTTTAGTATAACTTAAGCGGGATTGTCTTTGGCTGAAAGCAAGGTCTGCCGCTACCCCCATACCTATTATACCTATCAGATTTTCCGTACCGGCGCGTCTTCCGTATTCCTGGCCTCCTCCGTCAAGCAGAGGCCAGAGAGCAACTCCTTTCCGGATATAAAGACCTCCTATTCCGGAAGGGCCATTGAACTGATTGGCGGCAAAACTTATCAGGTCTATTCCCAAGTCCTGAACGTCAATTGGTATTACTCCGACAGAGGCTACGCAATCGGAATGAAAAAGCACATTTTTTTCTTTTGCTATACGGGCTATTTCCTTTATCGGCTGAATCGTGCCTATCTCATTATTGGCATGCATTATTGATATCAATATGGTTTCATCGGTTATAGCCTTTTCCACATTTGCCGGGTCCACAAGACCATGTTTATCAACCTCGACAGAGGTTACCGTGTAACCTGATTTTGTTAATCTGCGTAGAGATTTTAAGACCGAATTATGTTCTATATTCGATGTTACGATGTGTTTTCCTTTTTTTGCATGAGCAAAGGCCACACCTTTTATGGCATGATTAATTGACTCTGTTCCGGATGAAGTAAAGATTATATTTTCAGGCGATGGACTGTTTATTAATTGTGCAACACTTTCACGGGCCTTTTCAATTGCATCTCTGGCTCCGTCCCCAAAGCTGTGGGTGCTTGAAGGGTTGCCGTAGTCCTTTTTAATTGCTCCGATCATGGCTTCCTGAACTTCCGGCAAGAGAGGGTTAGCTGATATATAATCAAGATTTATTAACTTCATCTATTGAACTCCTTCTAAAATTTTAATGAATGTCACTGATTTCCCGTCCGCAATTTTCGCAGAATTCATGTTTGGGATCAATTTCGCCACTGCAATATGGGCATTTGCATGCATCACCATCAGCATGTGTGTGGGCATCTTCCATAGGCAGTCTAACTCTGACTTTTCCTGCCTTTCGGTCTTCATAGTCTTTTATGGCGAGTTGGAGCGCATCAGCTCCAAGGTTTGAGCAGTGAAGTTTGTTTTTTGGAAGGCCTTTAAGTGCCTCAGCTACTGATTTGTTGGTGATCTTTTTGGCTTCTTCTATGGTTTTGCCTTTGGCCATTTCCGTAAGCATACTTGAAACGGCAATAGCAGCTCCGCAGCCAAATGTCTGAAAACTTATATCCTCAATTATATCATCTTTAACCTTGATGTATATATTCATCATATCGCCACAGACAGGGTTGCCTATTTCTCCCACTCCATCCGGATCTTTCATCTCCCCAACGTTTCTGGGCTTTTTGAAGTGATCCATTACTACTTCTGAGTACATAACTCACCTCTCCTTGTGTTGTTATTATTTATATAATGTTAATTTATCATTGCATTGAGCCAGTTTCAAAACGTCCCATTCAGGCCGATCTTTTGCGTTGGGCTCAAATTTTGCACGCAGCGAAACATAGCGCTATCTTCGAAATACTAAATGTATTCCTGTGGTTAAAATTTTCGCCCGCCTTGACCAAACTGAAACGCTTTGAAAGTGGCTCTATTGCTTGTGTTTTATGATTCTCAACAGCACCTCATAGAGTTAAAATCAGTAAAATAGAATGTTTTTAAGGGCTTCTATATGCTATATCCCGCAGCAGCCGAGCATAAAATAAGCGGTGTACTACTTGCGATTTTTCAAAAGGGCGAAGAAGCTCTTTTGATCTGAATAGGTATTATTTGCTGAGCTTATAAACACTGACTTTACTTAAAGTTTATAAAAAATTTATATAAGATACGTGGGAAAGTCAATAGGTTTATTGAGTGCTTTTTGATATAGCGCTTATATTTCACGGGTTATGCGTTGGGCAGAAATACAATTACCCGTGTCAGCTTTTCTTGTTTGCTCTCCATTATTATAGTTCCTTTATGAAGTACTATGATGCGTTTTGCTATGGCAAGCCCCAGTCCTGATCCTCCATGCCGGACAGATCTGGATTTTTCCACCCGGTAAAACTGTTCGAAGACCTTGTCCGTTTCATTCCCGGCAACTCCGGGACCGGTATTGCTTACTGTTATTCTGATACCATCTGAAGTCTGAATGCTTTCCACACCAACCTTACCGCCGTTAATATTATATTTTATGGCGTTATCCAGTATATTTGAAAAAGCGCGGTTAAGCTTATCGGCATCACCATTAATAATATATTTATCAGGAAGTTGAATATCCATTTGAATGTTTTGCGCATCGGCCATAAAACAATAATCTGCTGCAAGAGATAATAATAAATCAGTTAAATTCACGGATTCAGGCCTTATGCCATCTATCATCTCCAATGATGATAGATTCAACAGATCTTTTACCAGTCGCTCCATTCTTAATACCTGATTTTTTAACCTTAAAAGATTTTCCTCCTGAAAAAGGGCCGGATTTTCCCTGTTTGCTGAACAAATTTCATCTATTGCAAGCCGCATTGTGGAAAGCGGTGTTTTTATTTCGTGAGAAGTATCGAATAGTAAATTTTTCTGTTTCTCAAAAGAATATTCCAACCTGTCAAGCATCCGGTTGATGGTGGCTGCAAGTTCATTGAATTCATCCTTTTCAATCCCGACAGGAATTCTCTGATCAAGATTTTTTTCGCTTATATTATGAGTTAAATCTCTCATAGCAGCAATCGGTTTTAGTATTTTCCCGGCCACAAAATAGCTGATTACTATTAAAATCATACTGGAAAAGATAAGACCTGCAACAAGGCCGAATATAAGTTCCCATATTTCATCTTTAAGTTTCAACATGGAACGGGCAATCTGAACTGTAAATTCACGGCCTGCATATGGCAGCCAGAGTGATCTTATCCTGAAAGTAACTTCAGCATTATTGTGTTGTCCCAGATAAACCAGTTCGGGCTTAACTATAACACTTACAATAGATTTGGAGCCGGGTTTTTCTGAAGGAAGTTTTATAAGCCTTGCAAGGTTTGATTCATACAGTAATTTTTTTGAATCTTTATCAAAGATTTTCAGCCAATAAGGGTAGCTTTCGTAACCAACCGAATTATAAGGCGGCAATGCCGATTCAGGATGTCCCATAGTTATCATTTCTACCGTTCTGTATGCCTCTTCTTTCAATTCCTTATCCAGAAGAACGAAGGGCTGTTCTATCAGTTCACAGAAGGCTACAATGGAAAACAGCAAACTTGTGATAAAACCGGCGCCGGCAACCATCAGTATTATCCTTTTCTTAACAGTCATTGCTACGAATCCTTTATGATATAACCGACGCCACGGATGGTTTGAATAATCCTGTTGTTATCAAAGTTTTCAATCTTATGCCGCAGGTTTTTTATATGGACATCCATGAAATTTGACATACTGAAAGGATCAAAAGCATCACCCCAAACATGTTCGGCCAGGCTGAAGCGCGATACTACCCTGTTTTTATTGTAAAGAAGAAATTCGAGAATGGAAAATTCTCTGGGAGTCAATTCAACCGGTTTTCCGTCTTTTGTAACATCTCGAGTGACGGTGTCAAGCTTTAAGTCAAAAACCTGCAACACAGATTCAGTCTGGCCGCCGGATCGCCGGAAAAGCGCACGGACACGCGCCATCAGTTCATCAGAAGAAAAGGGTTTCGGCAGATAGTCATCTGCTCCGAGATCAAGCCCTTTGATCTTATCTTCAACATCTCCTTTAGCCGTGAGCATAAGAACCGGGGTTTTGATCCCGGATTTGCGGATTTCCTGCAGAACAGCAAGTCCGTCTATCTTGGGCATCATGATATCCAAAATAATCAAGTCGAAAGGGGCTTCGAACAACTTGTCAAACGCTTCTTCGCCATCTGTTGCCGTTTCAACCGTATAACGCTGATTTTCAAAAATTTGCTGTAATTGTTTAAGCAGTGAATGTTCATCATCTACAATAAGAATTTTCATACCAGTGTATCCCGTTGAGCTTTTTATGCTCCAAAATGTTTAGTACAAATTGTAAAGGCGGATACGATAAACGGTTTCGTGAGAGTGAATTCTTTTGGGGCTGTAAGGATTCCATGTAATCGAATTTGCTGCCGCAGGCTATACGGATTCTTTATTCCTGCAGATAGCATACTTACCCATACCCAAACGTAACAGATTCATGATAATTGCCATAATTTTCAGACTTTGGTATTTTGAAAAAAAATATCAAGGATTACCTGCCATAACTATGAAGTCCTGGAAGCAGATTTACACCAAAATATGTAAAAAGGACAGCCAGAAAGCCTAAAATTGAAAGATATGCCAGGCGTTTTCCGCGCCATCCCCGCATAAATCTAGCGTGAAGCAGAGTGGCATAAATAAACCAGGTAATAAGAGACCATGTTTCCTTGGGATCCCATCCCCAGTACCTTCCCCATGCCGAGTTTGCCCATACCGCACCGGTTATTATTCCTGCCGAAAGAAAGAGAAAACCGAACATTATCACCTGGTGCGAAAGCTCATCTATTATATTTAAATCAGGAAATAATTTTAAAAAAGGGGCTTCCTGGTTTGAATTATTTTGCTTTAGAAGAAACATAATTCCAAGACCAAAGGCTATAGAAAATGCTGCGTAGCCTATAAAACAGGTAATAACGTGCGCAATAAGCCAGTTGCTTTTTAAAGCCGGTAAAAGCGGCTGAATCCTGTCGCTTATATTGGGAGAAAGAGAAGCATAGGCCATTGCCAGAAAAGCTATAGGAGTTGTAAAAGCTCCTATCGAGCGGTTTTCATAAGTCTTTTCAACAACAAGATATACTACAACGATAACAAGCGAAAAGAAAATTAAAGATTCATATAAATTTGAAAGCGGGGCATGACCTATTCCGGATTTGTATGATTCAAGCCATCTTAATAACAGGCCGCCTGAGTTTCCTGAAATACCGGCAAGACAGGTCCATGTCCCAAGTTTACCAAAGAAAGGCTTTTTAAAAACGACGGGAAAAATATAAAAAAATGCTGCAAATCCATATATGAAGGTAGTTATTGACAACAATATTGAACTGTTCATTATATTTATCCTATAGTTTTATTTGACAGCAGTTTATTAAGCTTTTTTATTCTTGCTTCCATTCCTATTTTATTCTTATTTGAAGTTCCGGCAATAATAATAATGCTTTTTCCCCGTTTTTTGACAACCTCGACGCAAAATCTGGCGTGAGACATGAAAAAAGCAATAAAACATCCTATGATCATCATTATAAATCCGGTATAAACAACCGGAACTCCGGGATCTTTGGTTACCTGAAGCCCGGTATAATACAGCCTTTGCGTATCTTCTACCGATATTATAAGCTCGCCCTTTCTCATCTTATCAAAAGCAGGATAGCTTAAAGGAAGAAGCACCTCAACAGGTTCACCGTTTAAAGGAGTAAGTATTCCGACAAAAGCCTCTCCAATGTTATGCCCCCTGAAATTATATGAGCGGAAATATTTATCCAGGACAAATTTTCCAAATGTTTTGGGAAGATCTATTTCTTTACCTGCAGACGCTTTATTTCTGTATACAGTCCCGGTATTACGATCGGTAAAACCAAGTGTTATATCATCAGGCTCCAGCATTCCGTAACTTGCCTGAAAAATATTAATTCCTTTGTAGCGGAGAGGATCGTTCACGATTACATCTTTTCTAAGAACAGGCTTACCGTTTTCAACAATAGTAAGTGCAGAACGATATTCTTTAGGCATCCCTGAATCATAAAAACTAACATTAAAATCATCACACCTGATTTCAAAATCAAGAGGCTGATCGGCACTTGTATTTCTCAATATAATGCTCTTTGCGCTTTTTCCCTCCGGGATAATAACAGAACCGGCAAATCCAAAATATGAGCCTATTAATCCGCCGATCAGAAGTAAAACCACGCTCAAATGCACCGCATAAACGCCAAGCCTGGTCCAACGTCCTTTCTCAGCATAAATAACAAATCCGTTCTCTTTATCCTCTGTTCTTGTAAATTTAAATAACCGCGATAATACAGGCATAAAAAAAGATTTAAGTTCTTCCGGAGTATGTTTGGAAGCAAATTCTTCCTTGTATGAGTTTTTTGATCTGGTAATATCGAAGGAAGGGCTTTTTATAAAGATTACTTTCCATGTTGAAGAAAGGCGGTCAATTGAACATACAATTATATTTGCCGTCAGAGCAAATACAAGAAACTGAAACCACCAGGAATGATACATATCGAAGATATCAAGAGCGTTGAATGCTTTATAGAAAAATTCTCCGTACTTTAAAAAATATATCGATGGGTTCTCATTCTGGGGTATTACAGTGCCTATGATGCAGGTAGCCGCCAGAATGAAAAGCAGAGTTACGGTGAGTTTCACAGAGGCAAAATATTTCCACAGCCGGTTTATCGGGTCATCATGGTTTTTATTTTTTTTCATCAGATAAAGGTCCTTTAGCGGGCTTTACAGTGATTGAAGCAGCTCTCGCGTTAACAAGATATTCTTTTGCAAGAGCAGATAGCTCATCTGCAGTTATTGATTCGTAATCTTTTTTTAAATTCCTGGACCACTCTATTTGCTGCGGGTATTTTTGCGACTCGGTCAATACACTGAGCCAGTAATTATTATTTCTCAGTATATCCTTTATCCTTGTTAATATCGGATCAAGCGACCTTTTAAGGTCCTCTTTATTAACCCCGTTTTTTACAATTTCCGAAGCTATATTTTTTATTTTATTTTCTACGGCATCAATCTCTTTAGGATTTACGTCTGTTTGCGAATACAACATACCGTATCCTGAATATATTCTGCTTGGATCATTATATACTAAATAAGAATAAGACGCTCCCATATTTTCTCTGATCTCTTTGCGGATTTTTTCCGAAAAAACTTCCGCCAGAACATTAAAACGTCGCGTTCTTTTGATATTCCAGATATCTTCGGTCGGATATGCTATAACAACCGTACCTTTTTTAATTTCGGTTTCAACATTTATATTAATAGATTCTTTTGAAGGAAAATTTATATGATCTGTTCTTTTATGTATTAAACCGTATGTTCTTTCGGGCAGGCTGCCGAAATGTAAGGAAGCAAGCTCTATTACACGTTTTTCATCAAAATCCCCGACTATTGAAATTTCGATCGGCTCATTTTTTAACTTAGGGTCTATCCATGAAATAACATCATCCAGAGATATTTTCTTCAGTTTATCAGGTGTGGGAAAACCAAAACGTGTATCTCCTCCTGCAAGAAAACGTTCGCCAAAAAGCGGCATTGCACCATCTATTGAACTTGAAAACTCCTTATATTTCTGATTTAATCTTTCAATTGACAGCAAGTAGGATTCTTTTCTGAATCCCGGATCCATAAGCCTTGCGTAGAAAAGCTGGAAAAGAAGATCGATTTCATCCGATACTGTTTTTCCTTGCAGGCGAAAACGCCCGTCCTCAACATCAAATGAAACCTGGGTGCTTTTTCCTGCAAGCGCTATTTCCAGCTCATCCTTGTCAAGCTTACCAAGACTGCTTTCATTAACAACTTCTTTAGAAAGGACTGAAATACCTTCCAATCCTTCAGGTTCTTGAGAACTTCCGAGTCCGAATGATATATTTGCCATGATCTCATTTGCTTCAAAATCGGTTTTTTTAAGATTTAAGCGCACTTTGTTTTCAAAATCTATTTGTACAATCCCGAGATCAGGAATATTTGTTATCTGTTTAATCTTACCCTTTATCATGGGTTGGGAAAGATAGGGAAAAACAACCGGTTTGCTCTCAATATTTTTTGGTATCTCCACTAAACAACTTTTTTCATATATTTTAGCAATCTGCTCTTTCGGCCCGGTCTTTCCCGTGATTTTGGCATTTCCGGTGACGATCGCAAGTCTGTGATCCGGCTTCCATGAATTTTTAAATGATTCATACACATCTTTTACTGAAATCGAGTTCAGCACAGCAGTATAGAACTGCTCTTCCTGCAGAGGAGACTGAAAGACTCTATAATTATTCAAATCTTTTATAATATCGTTTGCAAGCACCCGGCTGTCTCTTGTTGATTCCTGTTTAACCGCATTTGAAAGCATAGCCATGAAATCTTTTTTTACCCTTTTAAGCTCAAACTGTGTAAAACCGTTTTCAAGAGCACCTCTTAATGTCTGTTCAATAGCAGATAACGATTTTTCCCAGTTTTCAGGGCTGCAGTCGGCTGAAATGCCGGCATATTGAATTTGGTTAAGAAAACTTCCGGAACTGATGGAAGCCGAGGTAAAGGGCGCCTTATTTTTTGTTACCATAGCGTCCAGCCTGTTGCTGACAATTTTGTCTGCAATGTCTGCTATAAACCGCTTTCTACGGACTTTTGAAGTCTCAATCTCCTTTTCAATCTTACTCACAACCTCAATGCTGACCGTAGTATTGCCCTCATCTTTTTCATAATGGTAAAAAGGAGCTACTCCTTTATGATTGATATCACCAAACGGAAGATCTTTTTTTGCCCGGGCCATGGGAGACAGAGCAGAAAATTTTTCTTTAATAAGTGTATCCGCTGTTTTGGGATCAAAATCCCCCACTATTACAAGTTCTATATCTTCCGGTCTGTACCAGGCCTGATAAAAATCTTTCAATTGTTTACTTGTTATCTTTTCAATCGTTTCCTTCTCACCTATCGGCAATCTCTTTGATACCAAGGCATCAGGAAACTTGAATTTCATGGTCGAAACAATGGTACGGTATGATGATGAATCTCTTGCTCTTTTTTCTGCAAAAATAACCCTTCTTTCCCTGTTTACTTCCGAATCAAGAATAAGAGCGCCTTTAATGAAATCCTCCGATATAAGAAGGCCTTTATCAAGACTCTCTTTTTTCCCGTCAGGCAGAAGAATTTCATAAACTGTTTCGGAAAAACCGGTGTGGGCATTTGCATCAGGGCCAAAGTCCATTCCCATATCCTGAAAATATTTTATAAGTTCTCCCGGCTTAAAATGTGTAGAACCACAGAAAAGAATGTGCTCAAGATAGTGCGCCAAACCCTCTTGCCCATCTTCCTCCTGCATTGATCCTGCCTGAACATTAATGCATATATTCACTCTGTTCCTTGGCTCATGGTTTTTCATAAGCACATATCTGAATCCATTGGAAAGACGTCCGTAAATAACAGCCGGATCAGGTTTAAGATCGCTTTGCTCATGCGGCCAAAGGGCAAGAACCTGGTTATTTCCGGCTAACGCGAGATCAGCACCAAAAAAATCATAAGAACTGTTCCCGTAATACCCGCAAAACAGAAGTAAAAAGCAAATAATAAAAGACGAAATCTTTAAGTGAAAATTCTTAATAAATTGTTTTATCATTATTTAATTCCAAATCCGGCAAAGACTTTTTCCCAAAAGGTTTAAAAACCATAAGCAAAATGATAAAAGACCAGAATAAAGATTTTTATGCTTGAATGATAACATCCTTTCTGACATAAGCTTAATTTAAAATTTTATCATCCCGATTTATTAATTTGATTTATCTATATCAACGAGTTTTGTTTATTCGTTTTTATTGTAAGTTATGGATTATAATAATGTCGAGTTGGCAATAAGTCAAAATTAACGGTCAAATTATTCCAAATATCTTTCAAAAATGTACAAATCCAAACCTGAATCTGCTGCTATAAATGAAGAACTGGAAAGAAAGATTCTTCATGGTCTTGCTCTCGAATGGGAAACAGCCAGGTATCTCCTTGACTCAAAATACCGCAAATTTTTACGAATGCCGGCATTTTGCCTGAAAGATATGAAAAGAAGGCTGGGATACTGGTCGGGTGAAAAAAACGAGATTTGTATAAACCGTGATGTAGCATTATCGCGTAATTGGAATTTTGTAAAAAAAATTCTGTTGCACGAAATTGCTCATCAGGTGGCACAACAGATATTTAGAGCTGAGGCCGAAACGCCTCATGGCCCTTTATTTAAAAAAGCATGCTATATCCTCAGGGCTGATTACAGGGCTTCGGAAGATTGCAGTATAACTAACGAAAACATTGAAGCAGATGATCGTAACACAACAATACTGCTTCGCATAAAAAAGCTGTTTGCTCTAGCAGAAAGCAGCAACCACAATGAAGCGGAATCCGCTATGAAAAAAGCGCATGAACTGGTTGCAAAATATAATATTGAAATAATAGCTAATAATTCTGAACGTAATTTTATAAGCATGTCAGCGGGTGATCCGGCACTCCGCCATCCCAAACAGGATTATTATCTTGCCGGATTGCTTAGAGATTATTATTTCGTCTGGACTATATGGGTTCCGGCATATATTATCGAAAAAGAAAAAATGGGGCGTGTGCTTGAGCTTTCCGGCACCCGGGAAAATATCGAGATAGCATCCTATGTTCATGATTTTATCAAACATCACATTGAGAGCAGATGGCTTGAATACAACAGTAAAAAACTATTGAACAACCATCGTAAAACTGATTTTGCTACAGGCATTATAAAAGGTTTTAGTGCAAAACTGAAATCAGACACTGAAACCAAATGCCGGTCAACCAATGCTCTGGTAAAAACCAATGATCCTTTGCTTAATAAATATATAAAATACAGGTATCCGCATATTGTGAATATTTCTTCGAAAAGCTCATCCTGTGATACAAATATACTTCAGGATGGAGTCAATATAGGGAAAAACCTTATAATATCAAAAGGAATTACAAAAACAAATTCGGGTGAAAGGATTCTTATTGAGTAAACCAAATCAGACTTAAAGTGGATAGCAATTTACTTATCAAGTTCTTTCATAACCGCCAATCCGATTGTTTCCATTAGATAGGGTTTTCTCACATAAGCTCCTGCACCCAGTTTAAGAGCCTGACTCACACGATCCGTTTCAGAAAAACCGCTCACTATGATAGCCTTTTGCTTCGGATGAATCTCAATAATCCTCTTGTAAGTATCAAGCCCGTCAATACCGGGTTCCATAATCATATCCAATACAATTAAGTCCGTTTTGTTGCTTTTCAAATATTTAATTGCCTCCTCACCGCTTGAAACAACTGCCACTTTGTAATTAAGTTCGGTAAGCATAAGAACAGCAATATCCCGCTGACTATCATCATCATCAACAACCAGAATTGATTCACCTTTACCCATGTATTTGGATCTTGGTGTTACAGCCTGATTTTCGAGCATCTTTTCTCTTGTTACCGGGAAATACAGAGTAAAAGTCGTTCCAATTCTCTCCTGGCTTTGAACATTTATGTATCCGTTGTGATCCTTTACAGTACCCCAAACCACGGATAATCCAAGCCCGGTTCCGCTTCTTCCCATAACCTTTTTTGTATAGAAAGGCTCGAATATCAGTTTCATATCCGCAACAGATATTCCTTCGCCTGTATCGGATACTGAAAGGACAACATATTCGCCTTCTCTTATATGATCATATCCATTAATCGGCCTGTCCATATATTGATTATCGGTAGCAATGGTCAATGTGCCGCCTTTGGGCATGGCTTCGGCAGCATTGGAAATAAGGTTCATTATCATCTTTTCCAGATGAACGGAAGAACCCAGAATATTAAGCAGGTCTGATTTAAGATCTGTTATCATTTTAACATCGGGATGCAGCGAACACAGATTATCATACTCAGGTGTTATGAGATACTTTCTGATTATTGAATTCAGATTGACAACATTTTCCGTATAGACATTTCTTCTTGCCATGGTCAGAAGATCCTGAACAATCGCCGCCGCTTTTTCACCGCTGTTCATGATATTCATAATATAACGCCTTGTAGTATCGGAATCATCGGTTTTTCTGAGAAGAAGTTCCGAATAACCTATAAGACTGCCCAATACATTATTAAGATCATGCGCAACGCCGCCTGCCAGTTCTCCAAGCGCATTCATCTTATCAAAGCGCTGCAGACGTTCCTGCATAAACCGCTGATCTTCTTCAGCCTTTTTGCTTTTAGTAATATCATTTAATATGATAACAATTGATTTATGTTTCTTATAATATATAGGCAAAAGATTCATACTAACTATTTTGCCTTTAAGCATTACAGGCATATCCTCAGAAATTTTCTGCGGGCCGTTATCAATCATATCCAGCAGAACTTCGACCTTTTTATTGTAAGGATATTCGAAAAGCTCATGAAAGTATAAGCCCAACAGTTCATTCTCGTTCAACCAAGTAAGATCATGAACAAATTTGTTGGTATAAATTATCTTTTTATTTATATTAAGTTCTAAAATCCCTTCAGAAACATTATCCAATATTACTTCAACATGCTTTTTGTAAAATAAAAGCTCTTTTACAACCGCGCGGGAATGAACATCTTCAATCCCTATTATTTCATTTGTAATCTCCTGCGGTATTTTATTATTTACCCGTTTCAGGATATCTAAAATATGTTTGGACATCTTGGAGAAAGATACTTTGGCTATACAGGCATCAGCACCAATTTCAATAAGATTTATTTCCTGTTCCGCAGCAATCGCTGTAATAATAACTATATAAATATTATCACATTTTGGATTTCTTCTTATTGCCCCGCATAATTTCTCTCCGCTTATATTCGGCATAACAAGGTCAATAAACATGATATCCGGAATACAATTTTCCAGAATCTCCAAAGCAGCAAGACCGTCTCTTGCTGTTAAAACCTGATATTCCGTACTTTCAAGCAGATCCGACATAAAAGTTAACATCATCAGATCATTATCCACCACCAAAATTTTTTTCATGAAAAACCAACTCCTTACAAAACATATATACAACTTTATATACTATAAACGGTACATAAGTGCGTATTTGATTCTACACTTTAACAGCTTTATTTATTTAAATTAAGTATGGCCTGCGCAAGAATAAAGTCTTCTTTTGTTGTAATCTTTATATTGTTTTTGCTTCCTTGTATTATTTTTACTTTTTCACCGGTCATTTCTACAAGTTGTGCATCATCTGTTCCCGTATAGCCTTGTTTTCTGGCAGTATCATGGGCTTTTTTTATAAGTCTGTAATCAAAAGCCTGCGGCGTCTGAGCAGACCATAGCAAATCTCTGGAAAGAGTCTTTTTAATATATCCGGTATCATCTGAAACCTTTATAGTATCGGATGCAGGCCATCCAAGTATACAAGCCTTATGCAAAAGAGCCTGTCTGATACACTCTCCAATCAGATCGGAGCTGACAAATGGGCGAACTCCATCATGTATAACAACTAATGCATCCTTTTCATCAACCGCAAGAAGCCCATTATATACAGAATCCTGGCGCTCCGGACCACCTTTAACAAGTTTGATTTTGTTTTTCAGATTAAGCGGATTAATTACCTGATCGATACAGTATTGAAAATCTTCCGGAGGAACGACAAGAATGATACTTTCGATAAGAGTACATAAGTCAAAGGCTTTAAGGGTGATGCAAAGCAAAGGTCTGCCATCAAGTTCAAAAAACTGCTTGCGGATCGGGCTGTTCATCCTGACACCCTTTCCGGCTGCTACTATAATTGCATATACCATATTTATTTAGCCAGATTAATTGGAATTCATCTGAGATATTTCAGTTCCTTCGGGAGAGGGAGGCCTTTACCCATTGTATCTTCACCATAATTGACACCGGCAAGTATTTTAATGTCTTTCAAGGCCCGCACATCACCCTCAAAAACAGCCTCCTTTATATTTTCTTTCTGGATTTTACCTCCAGCCCATTGTATATCAAGGACATTACTTGCATCAAACCTGTCTGAACCCAGACAGAGCTCTACCTGGCCTCCGTAATGCTGCACTATTTTTGCTACAAGCAGACTGGGTCTGCTGTGAAACCCCAGTGAAACAGGGATGCCTACGGCAATTGAGGATCGTTCAATATTCTCATTCAATATCTCTTTGGCAAGGTCTTTGCCATTGGTTAAAAAATAGCAGACAAAATAAAGACCGTAATTAATAGTACGTTCAAGAAGAGTATCAGGATCAATAAGCGATGAGAGTTTTTCCTGGGATTTTTTGTAAAGACTCTTATAACCGGCATCATGAAGATGTCTTTCATAAAAATGAAGAAGGCACCCGATTATCTGCAGAAGATGAAAAACCACCGAAAAAAAACCGCGAAGCTGTTTTAACTTTCTGTTACCAAACTGGTAGCCTCCATGTATTACATAGGTATCGAAAGAAGATTGAAGATTGTGGACAAGCATTTCAAAATGCCTGATTTCAACCTCATTTATTCTACTTGGCACAATGGAACGTATTTCGCTGATATCATAGGGTTCATAAAAGCTGTAATGGTCCAGATCACCGGCTATGTTTAAAAATTCGCTTGCTATTTTTACTATACTGTCCTTCTGCAAGTCTTTGTTTTCATCATCTATGTCGTATTCGAATTTATCTTTGGTAGCTACACTGGGAAAATCAACAGGACCAAACGTTTCTTTCGGAACCGGAATACCAAGACGGCTGGCTTCCTCAAGTATTTCAGGGGCCATTTTTAAAATTGTTTCTATAAGAAAAGCAAGAGTTGCCTTGCCTTCATCCACGAAATTTTCAAGCACAGGCAGATCGTAGAAAGCTATTCTATTCAAAATATGCGTCTGAGAATAACAGGCAAGACTTAAATGTCTGACCGCAGCAGAAAGTTCCCTGTAGAAATACCAGTTCTTATTGTTTTTTGCTCCATGATAATCAAGAAAATCTTCGAGAAGTTGTGATGATGATATAAAAGATAAAATAAACTTTTTAACAAAAAACCGCTCCGGATCTTCAACGGCTAAAAGAGAAGAACAGCATTTAAGATAATCATACGAAAAGATCTCAACCTTTTTGGCAAAATAGCCGTCTTGTGTGTTTTCATGTAATTGCATTGCTTATAGACATATCCTTGTTAAATCAAATTATAACGGCCGGAGTAACTATAAGCCGAATTCTGTCTTCTATTCAGATTACTCCGAATAGAATAACGATCATTCATCTATGGATGCAGGTTACCCTGTATCTCTTGCGACCTACCCGGGAGCTTGGGCGGGCAGCCCTCAGACACTCCCCTATTTGGTCTTGCACCGGATGGGGTTTACCGAGATCTCCGGTCACCCGGAAATCTGGTGCGCTCTTACCGCACCTTTTCACCCTTACCCCGCATTTGCAGGGCGGTATACTTTCTGTTGCACTTTCCTTCGCGTTGCCGCGACTCCGCGTTATGGAGCATCCTGCCCTATGGTGTTCGGACTTTCCTCATGATCAGACTTAACTGACCCTGCGATCGTTTAGATTGCTCCGGCCGTATTTCAAATTTTTCCCCAGTAAATCATTCTCTGGCAGTGAGGGCAGTATTTAATACTGTCGAACCTCAAAAGGTCATTATACATCTGTGGCGGGATATTCATATTACATCCCTGGCAAATTTCATCTACAATGGGCACAATTGCGGTTCCTTTTATAAAATCCCTTACCATATTATATTTACTCAGTATTTCTGAAGCCATTTTAACTGAGGTATTATTCCATTTCTCTTCAAGTACTGCAATATCCTTCTTGTTTTGTTCAGCCTCTTTTTTTATAATTTCCTTTTCTCCGTTAATCCTTTCTTTTATTAACAAAGCTTCTTTGTTCAGCCCGGAAATTTCTTTTTCTGCTGTTTCAATAACGTCCAGAATTTCTATCATATTTTCTTCAATATCAGAATTTTTAACTTTTATATCATCGATTTCCTTCAGAACAGACTGATATTCCTTATTAGTTTTGACAACTGTAAGTTTTTCCTGGCTTTTCGCGAGAAGCGTAAGTTTAGTTTGAAAATCGGACTCAAGTGCTTTATATTTTTTCCTTAAATCATCGATAAACGCATTTTTCTCATCCACAGTACTTTTAAAACAATTTAACTCCGAATCAAGAGCGTCAATTTTACCGGCAACACCGGCAAGAGATGATTTCATCCTGGCCGTTTCGGTCTCAATTTCCTGCAGATTTATTAATATTTTTATCTGTTCCTTCATATTAATCATTTGTAATTATTTCTTTTGTTTTATATGTTATTGATATAACAGTTCTATAATATAACAAACGGATCACGCTCGATCCTGCATGCCTCAACTATAACGCCATAACCTGCCTTATCTGTCATAATATTCAATTTTTGTGCCAGCTCTTCAACGATCAAATGTTCAGACGCAAAATGGCCTATATCAATAAAACCCCGTCCTTCCGATTCAACAGATCTTGCATCATGATACCGCAAATCACCAGTAATGTAAACCTGGGCGTCTGATCTTAAAAAGTCTTTCAGAAGGCCCGATCCGCTTCCGGAACAAACAGCGGCATGATCAACAATTATTTCGGGATTACCGGCAACTCTTACACTCTTTAACGCAAGCTTTTCTTTTATCTTTTCTGCAAAAATATAAAGTTTTTGCTTTTCTTCAAGTTCACCGATACGGCCTAAACCCTGAATATTATCATAATCGTATAGCGGATATACATCATATGCCATTTTTTCATAAGGATGATAGCGACTGACATGTGAAACGATTTCCGGAATATTATGTTTATCTGCTATAATTTCAATTCTCACTTCATCTACTTGAGATATTTGATCAATAGTTCCTATAAATGGCTTTGATGAATATCCAGGCTTAAAAGTTCCTTTTCCGGTATTTCTGAAAGAGCAGCACGTGTAAGAGCCAATCACTCCGGCTTTTGTTTCGAAAAGAGCTTTCATAACCTGTTGTTCATAATCTGCCGGTGCATATACCACAAACTTGCATTTACCGGCTTCGCCCGCATTGCTTAAGGCCTTAAGATTTTTAATGCCCATTTTAAAAGCAAGAATATCATTTATGCCGTCTGATACACTGTCAAGATTTGTATGAGCCGAATAAACCGCCAGACTGTTTATGGCTGCTTTATAGACAAGAGATCCGATGGATGAACCGAAATCAATAGATTTGAGCGGATTAAATATCATTGGATGATGAGTGACAAGAAGATCGGCCTTGCTGTTGCATGCAGCTTCTATAACATCGGGAGTTGGATCAAGAGCGACCAATACTCTTTTTACCGGCCAATCCAGTTTGCCTGCCTGAAGACCGGAATTATCCCATTTTTCAGCAAGGTGCGGTGGTGCAACTTTTTCAATCAGTTTTATTATATCACATACGGTTGCGGGCATTGGATAAATAACAATTCATAAATTATTATTGATTTATTGCTATTGTCACAAATCTGTTCCGACCCATACCCAATTACAATCAGGTAATCGGAATATTATTGTGATAAATGCTATATTTTACCGGTTCGCCAATTTTTTTAATAAAAAAAGGCATGGTTTTATATAACCACGCCTTTCAAATAAATATAACAGGCTATTTAAAGCCAAATCAGCAAGCAGTTTTTGATGACCATTGTTATAAGTCATCTTCTTCCCCGTAAAAGGATATGGGCCCACCTGGGTTCGAACCAGGGACCGACCGGTTATGAGCCGGTGGCTCTTCCAGCTGAGCTATGGGCCCTCAATGCATTTTGATGACTGACGTTTATATTTATAAAAATAATTTGTCAAGTGCTACATTTGATGAGTTTGCAAAAAGTCAGTCAAATATAATTTTTTGTTTACATTTCAATAAAGTTTTTCAGCTTGCGGCTTCTTGTGGGATGCCTCAGTTTTCTTAAAGCCTTAGCCTCAATTTGTCTTATGCGTTCGCGTGTAACCTGGAAATCCTGCCCGACTTCTTCTAAAGTATGATCAGCTCTTTCTCCGATTCCAAAACGCATCCGAAGGACCTTCTCCTCTCTTGGAGTGAGAGTAGCAAGTACTTTTCTTGTTTGCTCTGCGAGATTCTGATTTATAGCTGCATCTGAAGGAAGCATAAATTTCTTGTCCTCTATAAAATCTCCGAGATGGCTGTCCTCTTCTTCTCCGATAGGAGTTTCAAGCGATATGGGTTCTCTTGCAATTTTTAACACCTTTCTCACTTTTTCCAGAGGGATCTCCATTTTTTCCGCAATCTCTTCAGGAGAGGGCTCACGTCCCTGTTCCTGCACAAGATATCTTGATGTCCTTATTAACTTGTTTATTGTTTCAATCATATGCACCGGAATTCGTATAGTTCTGGCCTGATCGGCTATAGCTCTTGTTATTGCCTGCCTGATCCACCATGTGGCATATGTGCTAAATTTATATCCCCGGCGGTATTCAAACTTATCTACAGCTTTCATAAGACCGATATTGCCTTCCTGAATCAGATCTAAAAACTGTAACCCTCTGTTTGTATATTTTTTTGCAATACTTACAACAAGACGCAGGTTGGCTCTTGTCAATTCACTTTTTGCAATTTTTGCATTAAGACGTCCTTCTGCAACAGAAGACATAACTTTTTTTAATGCCTGACAGTCAGTTCTGATTTTCTTTTCATTTTCATCTATCATACTGCTGTATTTATTGATCTCATCATAAATTGATAAAATATCATCTTTTCCCAGCTTACAGGAGGATCTTGCACATTTTAAAAAATTGATTCTGGAGTTAATGTTAGACTTAAGTTCAGTTACCGACATGTTGATTTTTGCCGCGCAGTCCATAATATTTTTTACAACGGACTCAAACCAGTCAATATGGCCTTTCATGAGTGATTCTATTCTGTCAAGAACGCCGCTTTCAAGACGCCACTCTTTAAGAAGGTTAAATATTTCGTTATTATTTGCTGAAATAAGTTTTTTTATCTGGCGAATTTCACTTTTTTTGTCAGGTTTGAGAGAATATAATTGTTCAAATAATTCATTGTTTTTTTGATGAATATCTTTTATGGAATAAATCATCTTAACAAAGTTATCTATCTGAACCATTTCATCTACATAACTATCACTTTCATCAAAATCTTTAAGAACATGCTTCGGCCTGAGGCTTCCGCATTCAATCTGAATCCCGAGATCAATAATGCATTCCATTCCAATAGGAGTTGAAACCATTGCTTTCAGAACTTCCTGCTCCCCGTCTTCGATTTTTTTTGCGATATCGACTTCCCCTTCTCTGCTTAACAGAGTTACAAGGCTCATCTCGTGCAAATACATTTTAACAGGATCGGTTACAGTTCCGAAATTTGCTGCCGCCAGTTCACTTTGGTTTGCTTTTTTTTCATCTGCTGTCTTATCGTCATCGGCTTTCTTTCCATTGTCATCAATGATTTCAATGTCATTACTATCCAATACCTCAAATGTTTCGTCTAATTTATCTATGGAAATTATATTATCAGACATTTCTTCATTCAGATCATCATATGTTATATACCCCTGCTTTTTGCCTTTAGATATCAGATCAATAAAATTTCCTTTTTCTGCTTTTGCCGCAACAGGTCCCTTTGCAACTTTCTTTTTATCCATTTTTTTCACTCTTTTTGATATCTCAGCGGATTTTTTCACCATATAGTTTTGCCTCCTAAAGCTTTCAAGCTACTGTTTCTCTTGTTTTTTGCCTGAATTTGCTTTGCTCTCAACAATTCTAAAAGCAACTTTTCATCATTTGTTTCTTCTGCTTGCTTTATTTTTTTTATGCTTGTGTCTTTATTCCGTTTATATATGTATTCAAACTGCTTTATCAGCTCCAAACAGCTTTTGTTATCCCATACTTCATCCTTTATGCTAAGGAAAGCTACTATACTATTTTTCTCATTATTATCAAATACCGGTATTGCATCCCGTAAATTTGGTTCAGGCAGAGTTTGTTGATCTATGATAGCATTTCCTATTGATTTCAAAATATCGTCAGTAAAACCGCTTAACAGATCACGCTTTATGATTTCAGGAACCATTTCGGAAAATTGAAGCATCATTGTAATTATCTGTCTCTCAAGCCTTGTACCTCTTTGCCTGTTTTCAATAATTGAATTTTCCGAATCATACCCGGCAACGTCAGGGTTGTCAGATATTGTGTTTGAATCTGATTTATTAATATATTTATTTAGTGTTATGCCTGAAAGGGTTTCTCTTACTCTTTCATGTAATGCTGATTCATCTATATTAATTTTTTCCGAAAGCTCTCTTATATAAAGAGCTCTCGCAACATTATCCTCGATAGAAGATAGAGTGTTTTTTAATTCTGAAACAATATGGATTTTACCTTCAACCGATAATCCGTACTTTTTTATTGCGCTGTTTATTAAAAAAGAAACCGTCCCCTGTGCGCTTAACACAGCATTCTTAAAAGCTTGCTGACCGAATTTAACAAGGTACGAATCCGGATCGTACCCTGAAGGCAATACTAATATCCTTGCATCAGCAAATCCCTTGTCAAATATCTCTATACTCCTTTGAGCTGCTTTTATACCTGCATCATCCGAATCATAAACAAGAATAATTTTACCATCTTTCCCAACGATTGCCCTTAATATTTTAACATGCTCGGAACTTATGGCAGTACCTAATGTGGCGACACTGTTTATAATTCCATTTTCATGAAGAGAAAGAAGATCAAAATAGCCCTCAACAATAAATACGGTTTCGGTAATTCTGCACTCACTTCTTGCCATATTAAGACCATAAAGAGATTGACTCTTGTTAAAAACTATAGTCTCAGGCGAATTAAGATATTTGGGTAGTGAATCGTCCATAACACGACCACCAAAACCAATCACTTGCGAGTTAACATCGAATATCGGAAAAATTATCCTGTTTCTGAAGCGATCATAAAAACCTTCAGACTTATTTTTCCGGATAATCAATCCGGCTTTTTCAAGCATTGATGTTAAAACATTTTTTTTAGCAAAATAATTTAAAAGTACATTCCAGCCATCGGGAGCATAGCCGAGATGATAATCCCGGATAGTGTTGTCAGATATTTTCCTTTTTTTAAGATATTCAAGAGCTTTTTTGCCATTATCTTCGTTTAAAAGGCAGCCTTTAAAAAAATCCATAGCCTGTTTGTTAATTGAAAAAATGCTGTCTTTCTCGCTTATTTCCTTATGTTTTTCCGGACTTATTTTTTCAACGGGAATATCTATCCCATATTTTCCTGCAACATACTTAACGGCTTCCGGAAATGTAAACCCTTCTTTTTTGGTCAGATAAGCAAATACATTTCCACCTGCCCCGCATCCAAAACAATAAAATATCTGTTTTTCATAATTTACTGTAAAAGACGGCGTTTTTTCCGAATGAAAAGGGCAAAGTCCAACATAATTCCTTCCGGACTTTTTCAAAAGCACAGACTCGGAAATAATATCAACAATATCTGCCGCATTTTTAATTTCAAATATTTTTTCTTCAGGAATAAAAAAAGCCAAGAAAAGCACCCTCTAACTTATCTAACTGAAAGAATATATAAAAACGGAAGGTCTTAAATCAGGGGTGACAGCCAAAAGTTTTCCTTTGCATATGAGCGTAAATAATATTTTAGCGGAACACTTTGAGACCTTAATATAAAAGCCCTCTTTTGCCTGCTCAATGCTAAAACTTCACTAACGAGCCCCGATATTCATACCGATTTCAGAAAAGGTGATGCGGGCGAAGCCTAAGCACAAACTTTTAGCACTATCCTCAAAATAATCAATATATTCCTATAGGTTATTTTTTTCGCCTTCCTTGAATTCAAGCAAAATCAGGTATTCTTTTAAGGTGTTTACATATAATTCATAAAAAATTAAATTTTAAACTATTTCAATATTTAAAACTTAAATTTAATTACCATGGCAAGTTATGTCAATACCTTTTAATAATTATTTATAAATCTCTTATGAAAAAATATATCAGTGGGGAAAAATCATCGTCACACATGAGCCAATAAACCATTGCCAAGTGTTGTTGTAGAAGATAATAAGCCCTTTTCCGTATTAATAATTGCAAAAAATCAATTACAATGTTACACAAAAAATAATACCATATAATTTTAGTTAATAAAATGTTTAATATTGACATAGTTTTTAAATATAATATATAAAGCTCATTCCGCTTTAGATAAATCAGACAATCTGGTTTGGAATTTTTCTTTACACAAAAAGCTGTATTCTTATAATATTATCAACTTATGAATATGTTTGCTGAATCAATATCGTATCCGGCAGCCTTTATTGCAGGACTTATTTCGTTTTCTTCTCCCTGTATATTTCCACTTATTCCGGGATACTTCACATTTATTACAGGGTTTTCCCTGGATCAATTGACATCAGAATATAATTCCCAGGTAAGAAAGAAGGTATTTTTCTCAACTATTTCATATGTTATAGGATTTTCCTCGGTTTTTATTATGATGGGTGCATCCGCTTCATTTTTAGGCGGAGTTATTTTTAAATACCGGCCGGTTATCAGAGTTATAGGTGGTCTGATAGTTATTTTGCTTGGAATTCATTTAACAGGTATAATCCGAATAAAAAGTCTTGAGTTTGAAAAAAGGATTCAGGTAAATAACAGGCCATTAACCTATGTTGGCGTATTATTTGTGGGAATGGCATTTGCAGCAGGGTGGAGCCCTTGCATAGGTCCGTTGCTGGGCTCAATTCTGATATATGCCGGTAGTATTGAGACTGTATCCGAGGGCATTATTCTTCTTGCTATTTATTCTGCAGGTCTTGCAATTCCTTTCATAGCGATATCTGTTTTCATTAATCTTTTTATTAAGTTTATTAAAAAAGTCTCTTTTGCAATGAAATATATAAATACTGCAGCAGGAATATTGCTTGTATTGGTTGGGATTTTTCTTTTAGCAAACATATTTTTATAAACTTGCAGTATATTTAAAACAGGCAACATACACTAATCTTTAACATATTGAATTGAATATTTATTCAATTTATGATAATGGAGTATTTAATGAAGAAAACAAAAACCGGCGGGTTCATTTTTTCGTTCTTTTTATTTATTTTACTGGTAACTGCCAATGCTTTTGCAAGTGACGGTATTAAGTGGCATAAATATGAAGAAGGGATGAAATCCGGTAAAAATAGCCAGAAAAAAGTATTTCTCTTTTTTTATTCAGACTTTTGCAGATATTGCAAAGAAATGGAAAGTAAAACTTTTAAGAACACATCTGTAATAGACGCCGTCAATAATAATTTTATTCCTGTGAAAGTTAATACGGATAAAGAACAAAATATTGCGGAAGAATATGGTGTAAGGGGCCTTCCCAGTATTTTTTTTATTTCTGAAAAAGGTGAAATTACAAATAAATATCCGGGTTATATTCCGTCCGATATGCTTTTAATTGCCTTAAAGCATGTTTATACTGACAGTTATAAGACTATGTCCCTCAAATCTTATATGAACAGCATTAGTTCTTCAGAAAAATAGCAATTACTGTATTATGATAACGCAGTTTTGCCATAACGGCATCTCAATAGAAACTGATTTGTCTGCTATTACGGATATAATTAGGAATGCAGACCGTTCCGGTCTTCCTCCCGTTTTATCTTACGATTCAACATGTGTTTTTCTGCTTCTGTTTAATAAAAACAACGAGCCTAATATCCTTGCAATACAAAAAACTGATAATGAAGGATATCCATGGAGAAATCAGGTGGCTCTTCCGGGAGGGCACGTTGAAAAAGAGGACGCAAGTTTTATTGAGGCTGCTTACAGAGAACTTGCAGAAGAACTCAATATCAGGAAAAACCAGGTTGAACTGATTGGTCCTCTGGGACATTTCCAAACTATAAATCATAAAGACATAAAAGTGTTTACCGGAATATGGAAAAAAATAGAAAATATCAGGTTTGATCCTTCGGAAATATCAAGAGTCATCGAAATACCATTAAAAACTCTTACAAAAACACATATTGATTCAGAATATTTCGGGCGAATACCGGATATTAATGAACTTATTTATCCAATAGATCATATTGAAATCTGGGGTGTTACTGCAAGGATACTGCATCATTTTATTGAACTTATCTTAAAATGTTCCGAAACGGTTAAAGATGGGCATAACGTTTAACTTATTGACCCATACAATGCACCCTATGTGAAACAGACGGTTTTATTAAGACTTATCACAGACCGCGGTTGATAGAATGCTTAATAAACCGGATTAATTCTGAAAGGAAAACCACTGAACTTAAACATACGACAAGTACCGGCACCCAAATATAACCGCTATATTGCGGGTTATCTATCGCAACCACAATGCCTGTGATCCCGAATAAAATCACAGGCATCATTAATATGATAAGAATAATACCTGCTGTTTCCGTATCATAGAAATGATATACCACCTTTCTAAAAACTGGTTTTGATTTTAAGGGCATGATAAAAAACCTTATATTATTGAGCCACTTTCAAAACGTTTCAGTTTGGTCAAGGCGGGCAAAAATTTTAACCACAGGAATACCTTTAGTATTTCGAGGATTAAAATTTGAGCCCAACGCAAAAGATCGGCCTAAATGGGACGTTTTGAAACTGGCTCTCTTTTCTTTCCGAAAACAGGCGTATTGTTTATTTGGTTTTTATATTTACTTATCCGGATCAATTAATCAAGTTGAAATAAAAGATGATAAAAAATTTCAAACTAACTATAGAATATGATGGCACTGCATTCAATGGATGGCAAAGGCAATTAAATGGCCGTACAATACAGGGGGAGATTGAAAAAGCTATCTTTGCCATGACAAAGCAGAAGATAGCCCTCACAGGTGCCGGCCGAACTGATGCAGGTGTTCATGCTCTTGCCCAGGTTGCTAATTTTATTTGTGATACAAATCTTGAACCGGATTCTTTCTATAGAGGCCTTAATAGCCTTCTCCCAGGCGATATAATTATTAAGTTATGTGAACAAGTTTGCGAAAAATTTCATTCACGCTACGACTCAAAAAGCAAATTATATAGATATAAAATACTTAACAGACCGCTCCCGTCTGCAATCGGAAGAAATTATTTGTGGTTTATCAAAAGTCCTCTTGATTTGAAAGCTATGAGAGAAGCTGTTTTATTTATTGCCGGAACCAGAGATTTTAAAGCTTTTGAAGGAAGCGGCAGCCCGAGAAAAAGTACAATAAGAACGGTTTTAAGATCAGAGCTTATAGAAAATGAAGATAATATTATCCAATTTGAAATCGAGGCAGATGGATTTTTAAGGTTTATGGTAAGAAATATTGTGGGTTCTCTTATCAGTGTCGGGCTTGGGAAACTGAAACCTTTAGATATAAAAACAATTCTTGATTCAAAAGATCGCCGGAAAGCCTCTGCCACTGCGCCGCCCGGCGGACTTTTTCTTGTTAAAGTCAGATATTAAAAGCTAAAACGCGATCTTTTTTGTCATTTGAACTCCTTTCCATCATATACAATCAAAATACATATCGGAACATAAAAGCATGTGAACCACATGAAATAAGAATTTCACTTGGTTTGAAGAGCAGCCCGGTTTTTATATTGCAATCCAACGTTCTTTTTAGTATATTAAAAGAAAACAGAGCATAATAATAACAATATGAGATGAGACTCCATGAATTCCCAAAATAATATAATTACAGTTATTAATTTAAAAATCATTTTGCTGTTTCTGTTAACATTTACATTTGCAGATATTGCTTTTGCAGGACAGACAATAGATCAGGTACGGGAAAAATGGGTAGGGGCTAATATTAACAAGCTTATCGAACAGCACGGTTATCCGGACCGGTCAGTTAAGGCTCCGAATGGAAATACCGTTTATATTGTGATTAAAAATATAAAAAAGTTTTATCCTGTTGCGGTTATAAGACAGCCTGAACGAAAGGAAATTGATATATATAACACAAAAACCGGAGCGTATTCTTACGGCACAGGCACAACCGGCAGCGGGTTGACTATTGAACATCAAATAAAAAGAACAGAATGCTCAGGGTATTTTGAAGTCAATAATGAAAATATAATTGTTGATATAAAATTTAAAGGGGACGAATGCCCGCAGTAGATTTGAAATTTGAGATTTGAAATTTCAAATCTCAAATCTCAAATCTCTATTCATGCTGCCCCGGATATAACCTTCAAGATCCATTGCAACGTATAAATAACCGGCTTCTTTTATTTTTTTAATAACAGCTTCTTTATTTTCCCTGTTTAATATTTTTTTAAAATCCTTTGGCAATACTTCAATTCTTGCAAGATTGCCATGATGCCGGACACGGCAGCTGTCAAAACCAAGATCAATTAAAGCATTTTCCGCTTTTTCAATCATTTTCAAGCTTTCGATGGTAATAGCGGTTTCATATGGTATTCTGGTGGCAAGGCAAGCCATAGCAGGCTTATTCCAGGTTTCAAGATTCATGTTTTTTGAAAGCTCACGTATTTGTTGTTTTGAAAACCCGGCATCTATCAGCGGAGCAGCTATTTTCAATTCCGAAGCCGCCATAAATCCGGGGCGGAAATCATCAAGATCATCCATATTTGCTCCATGAGCCAGATCTTTTATCCCTGATTTTACAGCACATTCAAGAAGTCTGGGGAAAAGGTTCTTTTTGCAAATATAGCATCTGTTCCTTGTATTTGCTGTAAATTCTGCAATATCCATCTCATCTGATTTAATAATTTTATGCTTAATGTTGCGCTTTTTAGCAAAACTTTTAGCAAATTCAGTTTCTCTTGCAGGATGAACAGGTGAAACAGCTGTAATTGCAATCACTTTTTTGCCTAAAACCTGATGCGCCAAAGCAAGAAGAAAGGAGCTGTCCACCCCTCCGGAAAAGGCAATCGCAAGCGAATTGTAGCTTTTCAGAATCGAAACAAGACGCTCTTTTTTTTCTTCAAGATTTTCACCAGTAATCATTTTTATTTACTCCCAACCAGTTACCATTGCTCCGGATGAAGGAAATCAGTCTATTTTTCCCAAGGGTAATCCAAAGCCTTTGCCAGTTCTTCCGTATTGTTTATAACCCGGAAACAGCGCTTGGCATCCGGATGGTCGAAAGGATTTTCGCATGCAAACGGCATTGTTGACGGTTGTGGTTTAATGCCGACAGCCAGGTTCAGCAATGCTTCTGCAGCCTCACCGGGTAAATGACCGGCCAGATCAAGAACAGTATCTTCATTGACTTTATGCACGTCATCCAGCCATTCAGCAGGAACTCCATAGTTCAACAATTCATCATCAGATAAATTTTCAAACAAGAACGGTTTTGAAACCGGCTGCTGTTTTACATCAATATATTTAGGGATAGTGATTTCTTCGACTGTTTCCCTGATTTCTACAAGTTGAGCTGCGCCGGTTTTAGGATGCGTTTCCAGTTTTCGTTTTTCCGCCCACCGATAAGCATCATCATGGTGCCCCACATAGCAAAGCATTAAACTCTCATGGTTTTTATGTACAATCAGCCGAATATCCCGGTTCACACGAACAGACCAGAAGTTTTGATCTTTTGCTTTTTCAAGCTTATGAAACTGCATACCCGGATTTGCCGGATTCAACTGAAGATCAAAGGCGGTAGTCTTTACAGCTTTTTGTTCATCATTATTTAATTTTGTGAGACTGTCAGTAAATGTATCTGCGATACGGAATTGCATAAGATCATCTTGGAAGTAACTTCTTTTGACCGCGTGCTGCGTTTATGACATTTCTGTTTGCGGTGAAAACCTGGATTCCGGGGACGGTGGCAAAATCTCCATCGTCTGTTATAACCTGGACTACTCCATGTTTCTTCATGGATTCCAGAAAAAAGAGGTCATAGCCATCGACTTTTTCGCTTTGAAAACGATTCAGGGCGTCAGTTGTGGCGAGAGCATCAATAGTTATAGCCAGAGGTTCGGCAAGAGCTGCGACCTGTAGCCAGGCAGCCTGAATCTCTGAATAAACACGGGATCGCTCACCGGTAAGGTTGTGCCTGTATTCTTTAGGCTTAATTTGGCCGACAGTTTTTTCATAGATCTCTCGTTCTGTCTTCTCAATGAGGTGGGCCAACTCCGCCAACGAAAGGCCGGAATGATGAATCCTTGATTGTGCGCCCAGGGCCTTATTCAGATATCCGGGATACTCGGATAATTGGCTGGGTATGAATGATGTAGCATTCGGATACGTCAACCAATACCAGACATTGGTATCCACCAGAAACACATCGTCGGCCTTCGGATTATCGGTAGTGATGTCCACCACATCGGCCTTTACGGTGTAGTTGATCGCCATTATCCAGCCTCCCTGGCCTGTTGTTCCAGAATATCATCAACAATTTTGCGGTAGTCTCTGTCGCCGTGGTACCTTGCGGCGTTTTCAATTACTCGCTCAACAACCAATTTGCCGGTTTCATTCAGATTCTCGATCTGGAGCAAGCGACGCAGTTCGCCTTCTTCGATGTCCTTCAATAACTGGCCGATGGCAAAATTGAAGAATGGGGATGCGAACTGGCTTACCCCGTTGAAATCAAGTGTGACTGTCTCGCCGTTTTTCAGCGGCCCATGAATCTCGTCGTAAATCTTCTGCCCATCTTCCTTGATAATGCAGCGCGGGCCAATTTTATCCTTTATGGTTAGTTTCATCTTTCTATTCTCCTTTAAAACGGAACTTCCGATTCGTCGCAGAACTGGTAAAGATTTTCGTCGCATCGCAGGGTAATATGTACCACTGTGCCCTCGAATGAAACATCGCGATTCTCATACCGCTCACCGTCTTTATCAATAATAGCATATCCTTCATTGCTGTAAACTTCAAGTTCGCCCTGGTTGATCCTGACAAATTCTTTGAGTAAGTCAAGGCCAAGGCCACGGGCGACGCGACCCATGCAGGTACTGTTGCCACGCTCGAAAGCCCACTTCAAACAAGTTGCTCCCGATAGCTTGGATACCAAAGCTTCATCTGCATACTGGCGGAGAAAAGTCCTCACATTTGCCGGAATGCCCCGCCCGAAATCAGCTACGGAAAGGATTAGGTAATTGTGTGTCTTGAAATATTGCCCACAGGAAAATACCCCGATCTCAGTGCCGCTGTGCTCGAAGGCGTTATTGTAGATCTCCCACATTTTACCAGCTATGGCATCCCGCAGTCGGTCGCTGACATGAACCCACCCCTTGCCAATCCAGTTGTAGGTCAGATAGTCCATGATATTATTCATATCGAGAGTCTTGTCTTCCCGATAAGGGATTGATGTACCATCCCATGGTGCGGAAGGATCACCGAAGGTACTAGCGAAGCCATTCTGTCGTATTGTTGTTCTAACCCATGAGTTTTGAAGAGTGCTCCAATCGAACACCACTGAACCCATTCGCGATTCTATCAGCCGTGCTAAACCGCCAAGCAAGGCCACAGCGTTGGGTCGCAGAAATCCGCAGAGGGAGAAGTCGAAGCGAATGTCCTCGAAGTAGTCGTTTATCTGGCTCCAAATGGAAAAAAGTTGCTCAAAATCAGCCGCTGAATCGTTGAGAGTTGGGATAAGAATGACTTTTGACAAGGTTATTGTTTCACCCCAGTTTCATTGATTGCCGTCAGCCCCAGTTCTTTAAGCTTTTTTTCATCTTCTTCAGAAGGAGAAGGGATAGCCCATCCAAGTAAAACTTTAGGCCGTGAACTTGCAACGTAGGCAAATCGGGCATGTTCACCATCAGAATTTGCGGCATCAACCCATTGAGACCAGTGACCACCATCACTTCGTTTATCGGGAGCCGAAACTACCAGTATTGCATCAAAGGTCCGGCCTTTCACTTGGTGGAAGGTTGTAACAAGAATATTTGAGACATCGCTTTTCTCAACAGTCTCCAACGTAGAAATAACTGTCTGGCTTGCACTTCCTTTAATGGCACGTAATGAAAATGAGCGATTGTTTTGAGATGGCATCTCTATTTTAGAGCATGATTTTACAATTTCCTCAAATTGTTCAGAGACGATTTTAGCCCACTTGCTCCATATTTGGTTGAGTCCTTGCAGAGATTCAGTTTCCACACATTTATCTAAAATTTGCGCAAGAAATACTCGCCAACGCAAATGAGATGGCTCACAATTAGGACAGTAATAAGCCCTGGCGTTGGTTGTTTCAGCTGTAAAAAAGTTTTCTGCCATAAAACGGCCGATGCAATTCAAGGCTTCACCCCTTGACTCTGTACCACCATTTTGCCAAAGATGGATTGCAGTAGCCAAACATAGCTGTTTATTTTGCGGTATCCTTGAAGCCGCTGGCCGCAGTTTGTTAACAGTTGAATATCCGCGTGCAACAATTGCAGCATCCTTAGACTTTATGCCATGCTCTTCAAGGTAGGAAACGAACCACCCTACAACTTCCTGCAATTTACCAGCGTCATAAGCAAAATAGACGCAAGAGGGATCGATTGTGCCCGTGGAAACACCTTGAACGT
The DNA here is from genome assembly GCF_051233685.1 of Desulfobacterium sp. N47. Classification (NCBI taxonomy): domain Bacteria; kingdom Pseudomonadati; phylum Thermodesulfobacteriota; class Desulfobacteria; order Desulfobacterales; family Desulfobacteriaceae; genus Desulfobacterium; species Desulfobacterium sp. N47. The sequence continues at coordinate 3,534 of NZ_JBAMMY010000084.1, read as the reverse complement.
TTCCTTGATTGACTATCTTTCCACAAAGATCCACTATAGGCTGAACGCTTCGAAGGTTTTTCGATAATTCCAACGTTTCAAAGTTGTGACACATAGCAAACTCCGCTACTTTTTGAGGATATACTTTCTTGAAAGCATATATCCCTTGGTTAAGATCACCGACGAAATGAACGCGAGACCCCGCCTCGATCAGCTTCATAAATATCTGAAGTTGAATCCACGAAAGATCCTGGCATTCATCGATTATAAGAAACGGAAACCGCTCAGCAACCAATTGAGTAAGAACCGCAATCCCTCCTATTTTTGCATCCCATGTTTTTATTTCATATGCGGCTTTCAAGCCAACTGATTCAGTTTTGCCGCTCCCCGGACATGCTTTGAGAAACACATTTAAACCACTTGAAGATAAAACATATTTCAATTGTTCATCTGTCTTTTCAACAACGCGGCATGTACCGGCATTGCTACATAAGGGATTGCTTTTACCAAAGCTGCTATGGCATTCGTCAAGGGATACTTCTTCGGGCTTCCCGCAAACCATGCAGGCCAAATTGTTTTTATGGTCCAACTTCATTATCTGGATCGCCTCCACAAGCCCAAATTACCGCTTTGAAAATATATTTTGGAATGGCCAATTCTGTACCGCTTCTCAGCTCTTCTGCAAGAAGTTGGGCAAATTGACCTTTCCCCATATTGCCGCTATCTTCAATCCTTGATAAAAGCAAGAATGCTGCGTCAGCCTTTTCATGTTCTTCTGCTTTTTCCCAATTCTCGTTCTTCAGTGCTTCAATTTCATTTTTTACCGCTTTATCAGTGGGCCAATTCTCAGATAGTACTTTTGCCATCACTTGAATATTGTTGCCACTGAAAGCTAAATCATATTCAAATGTTTTCAGGTCATTTGTATATAATCTTACCCATGTGGATTTATCTGCCTTGCCAATTAATTTAAGAGCAGAATTTATTCCAAAGCCTTTCTTTGATGGTGTGGGTTTGCAATCTTTTGGTGGGTCTTGATCTGTAATACCGGCACATCTCACTGGAAGATTTGTCCCGTTGGCACTGTCAAGATTGCAGAAAAGTTGCATGAAGTGCTGGAAATATATACCATTCATATTGATTACGGAAACTCCGCAATCCTCCAAGGTACGGGGAAGCCTATTGGGACTATTGTTAGCAAACTTGCTGTTGTGTCGGTGAAGAACAAGTTGAGCCAATTCCGGAAACAGCATCGCTTCTGAAATGCCTTCAACCAGAATGATGCCTTTCGCGAACAACAAGGTTGACTTGGTGACATCCAGCCATCTGGAAAGAAAGGCTTCACTTTTATCTGACAGGCCGCAATTACTTATTGGAACGGCACAAGGACCAATATTAGTGGGTGACGAAAGATGGATTATTGGTTTCAAAGAAACCGCAGAGGCCAGAACCGGCGAATGGGTGGTAACAATGACCTGAACACTGGAATCAGTTGCTGTATTTTCAAGGTACCTGAGCAGCCTCAGCTGAAGTTGTGGATGAAGATGAGCTTCCGGTTCTTCAATCAAAAGCATCTTAAGGTATTCTGCATCTTTTGATTCATTAGTCAGTTCTGCCAAAACAGTAGCCAGATAGATAAGGTTATTATATCCCAAGCTGTTTTCTTCAAGGTTGCGAAAAAGGTCTTGGTTTGAAGTAGAATTAATTTTAGGGAAGAATAAAACTCTTAAACTTTCGACAATTCGATTGAAATTTGTTTCAGAAAATCGGATTGATATATCTTGTCCGAAAACCGTCCCAAGAGCTTCCTTCTGTCGTTTCCTGATAATTTCATTTGCTTTTGATATGGGGCCAGTTTTTTCAATTGCAAGGTCCTTATTAAATTTCTTAACACGATTTTCAACATTCTTTTGACTTTCATCGTCCTTGTTCAGACTTCTAAGCAATCTAGCTAATCTTGAACCTCTTCCTTCTCGAAGCTTGGCTTCCGCATCACGCAGAGGAGGAAGATATATACAATTGATTGTGTCGAACAATTCCCATTCAAATGCACTTGCCCGTGAAGCGCCACCCCATCTGAGCGGCCTGAAATGGCCCTGATTATTTTGCTTATTTTCAACATCCAGGGTTAGCTTGGCACTTCCATTTAGATTGCTCCAAGGCAAAAATACAACCATTTCTTCACGGTTAAGATCGCCGAACTGAATTTGAATACGAAAGGTGTCAACAGGAGTCGCGCTCTCTTGGAATGGACAATGAAAGTCGGATTCAGAAACACCTCGTCTTCCAAATTCATCTTCAAGCAGGATCAAGCGGATCGCATCAATGATAGCAGTCTTGCCAACCCCATTTTCGCCCACTAAAACATTCAAGCCCTTAGAAAAATGGACTGTAAATTCTTTATGGAAGTTCTTGTATCCTGCAATTTCCAGTGTTTCCAAGAACATTGTTTTAACTCCTATCTATTTTTCTTTCACAGTTCACCTCGAAAGGCTTTGGAAAACAGAGCGGATTGAAAAGATTCAAAGTCTTTAATTACACTCTTCTGCAATGTTTCCATCTCGTAGCTCTTTTTTTTCAATGAAACCAATTCCTCAACTATTTTCTTTTGTTCCTTCATCGGAGGAAGAGGAATTGTCAAAGCAGAAAGCTGATCTTTATTAAAATTTGTGAACAAGGGGGTCAGGTCCACTCTTGGCTCTTATTTATCATTAAAAGCAAGTTTATTTATAAGTTTTTTAAAAGAGTTATCTGTTTGGAGTAAAAACAACGCTTATAATTTTATTCGTTTCTCTATTTATTTCATTACCTCGGCGAGTTTTATATCACCCTTGAGAAGCTCATTAACCACTGAGGATCGATCAATCCCCTTCTTTGAAGCGATTTTCTCAACAAAACTTAAAACTTCCTCATCAAGATAAATCGGAATATTTAGTTTCATATCCGGGCGATAAAACTTGCCTCTTTCAGCCTTTGAGAAATCATATTCTTTTTTCATGTTCATTCACCATATATTTTGCTTTCGTGTTTTGTTGCTTTGCGGCATGAAATAATTCTGATTGTGACAGCTTCTTTACTATCTTCTTGAAAAGTATGGATTAGGACCAATAATCTTCCTCTTTCCGAAATGCCCAAAGTTAACCATCTGTCCTCAGTTTCACTGTGTTCCGAATCAAATTTGGAAAGTGCCTTTGAATCTTTAAATACTGATGCTGCTTCGTCAAAAGTTACAGCATGTTTGTCTCGGTTCTCACGAGCCTTAACAGGATCCCACTCAAAATTGTAACTTATAGCCATAGTAACACTCATTCAGTTTTGAAGCAAAGCTGGAGATAAACTATATTTTAAATAATTTATTATTAATATCAGCTAATTCAGAGATCTTCAATATCTAATTTAAATTATGTTGGCCAATTAATTAATAGCAGGTAAACTCCCGGCTCTGCCGGGAGACTCCCGGAGTTTGACAATTCCGGGATTATGAATTTGACAGGCGTTCATCATACATGATGCTTTTGTAATACCCGAATGCTTTTATCGGGAATCCAGCTTTTA
>NZ_JBAMMY010000075.1:0-1356 GCF_051233685.1 Desulfobacterium sp. N47 | reverse complement strand
ACCAAGAGCTATGTTTATGAATCTCTTGAAATCCGGGGTGCTTTTTCTTTCGGCTCCTTCTGCAATATTAGATGGGATAGATATGGATGAACGGAGCATTTGATCTTTTATTCCGTAATCACGGCAGTTTCTCAACAACTCATAGAGACGTATTGATAATTCGCAGGATTTTTCCCAGACTTCTAAATCTTCAAAGGAAGAGCTCATAGAAAAGCTGTTTACAGTTATCAGTTTACAGTTTGCGGTTGTAAAAGCGTTAGACGGTAAGCTTTCTTTATACATAAGAGGCTATTAAACATTATCTGCGTAACATATCGATAAGCTCTTCCTTTGTCTTTTGGTTCCAGAGAGCAACTTTTGTCAGAATATCGTTTAACGTACCCTTAGCAATGGTATCGTGATTAGGAATCGTGATCTTATGCACACCCGCTCCGGTAGCTTTTTCAAGTCTGATATGGCTTCCACGTTGACGTGCAATTTTATATCCCATTGAACATAGGAATGAAATAAGCTGTTTTCCAGATATAACAGGTGTCTTTTCAGACATTTAATTCTCCCAAATCCATCATAGTAAAAAGTGTTGGATGCGGAATAAATCTGGATAAAGTATCCGGATCATCTTCAAAATGAAGCTGTATAGCTTCTTTTAAATTTTTAACAAGCTCATCAAGGCTTTTTCCCTGAGTGAAAATATCAAAATCAATACATCTTCCACAGTAGTATTCGCCGTCATTATATATTTCAGCTTTTATTATTTTTTCCATTGTATTACTCCAATGCAGGTTATTGAATTAAAGTATATGGCGTTAGAGCCACTTTCAAAACGTTTCAGCTTGGTCAAGGTCAAGGCGGGCGAAAATTTTAACCAAAGGAATACATTTAGTATTTCGAGGATTAAAATTTGAGCCCAACGCAGAGATCGGCCTAAATGGGACGTTTTGAAACTGGCTCGTTAGATAACCGATTTAAGGAGCAGAGCAAATATGAATGAAATCGGCAAGCAATATTTTCCAATAGTAGCAACAAGAAATATTTTCAAAAGTTTTCACTTAAAACTTCCCGGAAATTATTGTTATCACCCTGTTATCTGTTAGAGAAATTTATCTTGCCAACCGTAAACTGTCAACCGTCAACCGATATACACTTCTCATATGCTTCTTCAAAGGTTGAAATTTTGATATGCTTTTGTTTCAAATAAGACAGGAAAGAAACAACGGTTTCGAAATCAACCAGATCTTTTGTATGACCTATAAGCACAAAAGGCTTATAACCCAATGGATTTCGTTTATCTTCTTTAATAACTTTTTCCATCATACAAGTGAGTTCGTTTATTGTCATACGACAGAAATCAAATTT
>NZ_JBAMMY010000074.1:0-10563 GCF_051233685.1 Desulfobacterium sp. N47 | reverse complement strand
GTCCGGTTGTTGAGAAAATATCGCAAAAACTTGATTCACAATCGGATGCCAATGATTTGAATGGTAGTAATTTAATAAACTGCCATCAGCTATCCGGCTGACTTTAAAAAAACTATGACTTTCCGTTCAGACACTATATATAGGTTGTCTGATATATACGTTCAATAAAAATATTTATTTCTGCGATTAAAATTAATACCCGCCTTTAAGCTGGCTCAATAATTCACATCATTTATTAACAGGGGATGAACATGAAAAAAGAAGTTCTTGATAAAATAGAAATTAAGCAAGGAGATATTACAAAACTTAATGTTGATGCAATAGTCAATGCAGCAAACCATTCTCTTCTGGGAGGAGGCGGAGTTGACGGAGCAATCCATCGTGGGGCAGGCCCGAAACTGCTGGAAGAATGCAAAAGACTTGGAGGATGCGATACAGGAGAAGCTAAAATTACAAATGGTTATAATCTTTTGGCTTTATATGTAATTCATACTGTAGGCCCTGTGTACAGCGGAAAACCGGAAGACAGCATTTTATTATCCCGATGTTATCTAAACAGCCTGCAACTGGCTTCAGAAAAAAATATAAAATCCATAGCTTTTCCTGCGATCAGCTGTGGAGTTTATGGATATCCGATCGAAGATGCATGCAAAATCGCCATAAATACCACTTATAGCTTTTTGGATAAAAGAAATAGCTCTTTAACAAAAGTTATTTTTATTCTTTTTTCTGCAAAAGATTTTGATGTTTATAAAAATTATATAACATTTAAATCAGCAAGTTAAATCAATGGTAAGTTGATATCGGCCAAATATCACAGGTATTATTAACCGGCATTTATGAATGACCTTGTTTTTCAATAAAGATTGACAAACACTCTTTCTATAATTAGTTTACAAACAAGGCAAATGAAAGATATTTTATTTTGCTCAAACAAACAGCATAGAGGTTAAACTAATATAATGAGGAGGGGTTAACATGGTTGAGATAACACCAACGGCTAGCAAACAGATAGCTGAATACTTTGAAGGAAAAGAAGCAACACCTGTCAGAATCTTTTTAAACCAGGGTGGATGAGGTGGGCCTTCTCTGGCACTGGCTCTGGATGAGCCCAATGAATCTGATAAAATATATGAGGTAGATGGCTTTAAATATATAATTAACAAGGATTTTCTTGAAAAAGCCAAACCGGTTAAAGTAGATTATGGCCAAATCGGTTTCAAAATTACATCCGGATTAGATATGAGCGCTCCTTCTGCATGCTCAAGTTGCGGCACAGGCGGCTCTTGCAGCACAGGATCTTAATATACTCACAGCTTAATCATAAAACAGGGTAACATTGAAAGACAATCAAATTTACCCTGTTTTTATAATCATTTCAGCTTCAATTTCCCACTTTTTTATTACGCTTAATGCGAGTTATACCTTTTTTGGAAAATAGCGTTTAACTTTCATCGATTATTGCATTTAATATACGTTATTCTTGAAATAAAATTGCATTTACCGAAGTTAGGAATATCAAATATGAAGATATTAATTACCGGTGGAACAGGTTTTATAGGATCGTATCTTTCCGATGCCTTTGTCAAAAAGGGATATTATGTCATATCTGTTGGCGGACCTCTGTCAGATAATGCATTGAGGCATCCGAATTTAAAATATGTCTTAGCAGATACAACTCAAAAAGGCTCCTGGCAAGAGGAACTCAATGACGTTGATGCTGTTATCAATCTTGCCGGAAGATCTATATTCAATCGCTGGAACGATGATTATAAAAAATCCATACACTCAAGCAGAATACTTACCACACGCAATCTTGTTGAAGCCCTTCCCTCAGATAGAGATATAACTCTTTGCAGCACTTCGGCAGCGGGCTATTATGGAAACAGGGGAGATGATATACTGACTGAGAATGAGCCTGCCGGAAATGATTTTCTTGCTACAGTGTGCACAGATTGGGAGAAAGAAGCATTTAAGGCAAAAGACAAAGGAGTCAGAGTTGCTGTAACGCGTTTTGGTATTGTACTCGGAAAAGGCGGCGGGGCGTTAAAACAAATGATACCGCCCATACGCTATTTTGTCGGAGGACCTCTTGGAAACGGAAAGCAATGGTTTCCATGGATTCATATTGAAGATCTTATTTCGGCAATGCTTTTTATATTTGAAAACAAATCTGTAAGCGGAGCTTTAAATTTTACAGCTCCCGGATCCGTAAGAAACATTGAGCTGGTTAAAACAATTGCAGGAATTCTTCACAGGCCGGCCTTTATGCCTGCTCCTGCTTTTATAATAAAGATTTTGTTGGGAGAATTCGGAGCTTCCATTCTGGCAAGCCAGCGTGTAATTCCCGAAAGACTTTTAAAATATGGTTTTATGTTTAAATATCCGGATATAAAGAGCGCACTTAATAATATTCTCACAACATGACAATGATGATATTTACGTTTCCGATTTTAAGGCTAGTATTTTGAAAATGTGATATCTTTCAGTTTCAATTATCAGATATATTTCTTAAAACATATGGAAGTATTCCGCCGTTGATATAATAGTTCATCTCTGATCCGGAATCAATTCTTGCGATAACATTAAATACTGTTTTACTGTCATCTTTGCGGCAAGCTGAAACCAAAAGCTTTTTTTGAGGATAAAAATCGTTTTCAATTCCTTCAATACCGTAAACCTCGGTTCCATCTAATCCCAGCGCCTCATGATTTATCCCTTTTTCGAATTGCAGAGGGAGTACTCCCATGCAGACAAGATTACTGCGGTGAATTCTTTCAAAGCTTTCCGCTATCACTGCTTTAACTCCCAAAAGAAATGTTCCTTTTGCCGCCCAGTCACGTGAACTTCCGGTTCCATATTCTCTGCCTGCTATCACTATCAGAGGAACGCCCATACTTTTATAAGCCATTGCAGCGTCATATATAGGCACTGGTTTTTCTTCCGGAAGCAACCTTGTCCATCCTCCGATAGTACCCGGAGCAAGCTTGTTTTTTAAGCGGATATTACCGAATGTGCCTCGCATCATAATTTCATGGTTTCCGCGATACGAGCCAAAAGAGTTGAATTCGACAGGTGATATATTTTTACTGATAAGATATTTTCCGGCAGGACTATCAACAGGAATTGCTCCGGCAGGGGATATATGGTCGGTTGTTATCGAATCTCCAAGAAGAGCAAGCACCCTTGCCTTTTTAATATCTTCCGTTTTTGGAATTGTTTTAGTTATGGAAGTAAAAAAAGGCGGATTTTTTATATATGTTGAATCGGTGGCCCATTTAAAAGTTGATTCGTCAGAGACTGAAAGTGATTGCCATTGTTTTGACCCTTCAAATACGGTGGAATATTCTTTTATAAACATATCAGGAGTTAAAAGAGTTTTTAAAATTTGTCTGATCTCTTTGGCAGAGGGCCAAATTTCACAAAGAAAAACAGCCTTGCCATCTTTGGTTATTCCTATCGGCTCAGTCTCAAAATCTATATCGATTTTGCCGGCTATCGCATAAGCTACTACAAGTGGCGGAGAAGCAAGAAAGTTTGCGCGTATAAGAGGAGAAATCCTTCCTTCAAAATTCCGGTTGCCGCTTAATACCGAAGCAACAAGAAAATTGTTTTGGGTTATGGCTTTTGCAACTGAATCATTAAGTGGCCCGCTGTTTCCTATACAGGTAGTGCATCCATAAGCAACAATATTAAATTTTAGCTTTTCAAGATATGACAATAGTCCCGATTTATTAAGGTAGCCGGATACTACTTTGGAACCGGGTGCAATGCTTGTCTTTACCCATGGTTTAACCGACAGGCCTTGTAAAACCGCTTTTTTTGCAAGAAGTCCCGCACCAATAAGAGCTGAAGGATTGGAAGTATTTGTGCAACTTGTTATTGCAGCTATTACTAAAGAACCATGCCCGATGCTTGCCGATACTCCATCCATATCTATGTTGACATGATCTTTGTTCCAATCATGATCAGCCTTATTTGTTTCATTAAATACCTGCTTAACCTGAAAAAGCGGAATCCTTTCCTGAGGTTTTTTAGGGCCTGCAATACACGATTGAACCGAACTCATATCAAATTCAATAGAATCATTAAACATCGGCGCGCTATCGGTATCTTCTCTGAAAAGTCCCTGTTCTTTTGTATATGTTTCAATCAGAGAGACAATGTGATCGGGACGGCCTGTTAATCGAAGGTATTTTAATGTAATATCATCAACCGGAAAAAATCCCATTGTAGCTCCATATTCAGGGGCCATGTTTGCAATGGTTGCACGATCTTCCAAGCCTAAGCTTGATAAGCCGGGTCCGTAAAATTCTACAAATTTTCCCACAACGCCTTTTTTTCTCAAAAGCTCGGTTATATATAATACAAGATCTGTTGCAGTTGCCTGATCGGAGAGTTTTCCGGTCAGTTTAAAACCAAGCACCTGAGGAGAAAGAAGATAATATGGATTTCCGAGCATCACGGCTTCAGCCTCTATTCCACCCACACCCCATCCAAGCACTCCTGCTCCATTTATCATTGTTGTGTGGGAATCAAGACCAAATACACTGTCAGGAAAAACAGTATTTGTGCTTCCGGTCTCTTTTATAAAAACGACTCTTGCAAGGTATTCAAGGTTAACCTGATGACATATGCCTGTTGCCGGAGGAACAACACGGAAATTATCAAAATTCTTCTGTCCCCATTTTAAGAAAGTATAGCGCTCGGAATTGCGTTTGAACTCATGATAAATATTTTCTTCAAGAGAAGTTGTTTTGCCGAAGGAATCAACCTGTACCGAATGATCAATAACCAGCTCTGAAGGTATGCGGGGGTTGATTTTTGAAGGATCTCCATAAAGACGATTTGCAGCATCCCGCATTGCTGCTAAATCAACTATGGCCGGAATTCCCGTAAAATCCTGCAAAAGGACCCGGGCAGGCATAAATGGCAATTCAAAGCTTTCTTTGTCTATATCCCACGAAGCAAGATTATTAATATCTTTTTCTGTAAACAATAAACCATCTTCGTTTCTGATAAGATTTTCAAGAAGTATTTTTATGCAAACAGGAAAACGTGACAGATTATTAAAACCTGCATCAGCGAGTTTATTTAAACTGAAATATGTAACTTCCTGATTATCCAATTTAATAATTGCTTTTGTACCAAAACTGTTTTTAATACCAAACATATTTTCTCCACAAAAAAATTAAAGTATTTCCTTATTTATTCTTTCGCAAAGTTCAAATGAATTATTAAGTTTTTTACCATCTAACCCAATTGCTGGAACAGCTCCCATCAGAGAATTTGTTAGAATCACACCATCAGCAGCAAATAAATCATCCGGTAAAATTTGTTTATCCTCAAATTGATAGCCCCATTCCGACAGCAGCTTTTTAACTGCTGTTCCCATTATACCACAAAGCACATGAGTTGAAACCGGGTTTAAAATTTTTTTACCATAAATAATTAAAATATTTGCTGTATTTGTTTCAGATATACTTCCATCCGGATTAACTACCAGCGCCTCATCAGCGCCCTTTTCTTTTGCCCATTGTCCTGCAAGTAAATAGTATAAATAATTTAGAGTCTTATATCTTGCAAGAGGAGTTTGCCTTGGTTCTGAATACAGTGCAAGATTTAATCCTTTATTACTTTCTATCTGAGGCCTTTTTGAATAAGGCTTTGCCAAAACCAATAAATCATAATCAGCCATAGAATATTTTTCTCCGCCTTTTGCTGCAATAATCTTTGCGGAAGCCGTTTCATTTAAAAGCCCGTTTGCTGTAATCACCTGTTTAATTATATCTTCCCATGTTAAATCAGGTGGGGAACCTTTAAAAAAATATTCCCATGCATTATTGAATCTATGGATATGTTCATTAAGAAAAGCAGGATTACCTTTATTTACACGGATTGTTTCAAAAAAACCATATCCATACATAAAACCTTCGCTGCAAGCACAAACATATGCGTTATCATCAGGTTTTAACAAACCGTTATGCCAGATGAATGATTTTTCAATTACGGCTTCTTGTGTTGTTTCACATACATTCATTATTGTCCGGCCTTTGTGCAAGGTTTCATCGTATTCATCTTCAGGATTTGAGTCCAAAACTATCCCTCCTCCGACAGAATAAACAATCTTGTTGTTTATCAGGCTGATAGTTCGTATTGCTATTGAAAAATCCATTGTGTTATGAAAACTTATATAACCGATTGATCCGGTGTAGATATGACGGCGGCATGGTTCAAGCTCATCAATGATTTCCATAGCTCTTATTTTTGGACAACCTGTTATTGATCCTCCCGGAAAAATCGCCTTGATTAAATCTACCTGGTCTTTATCATCTTTAAGAATTCCTTTAACAACAGATACAAGATGATATACATTCCTGTAGGCTTCTATTCTTTTATGCTCCACTACCTTAACGGATCCGGCTTTACATACTTTGCCGAAATCATTGCGAAGAAGATCAACTATCATGGATAATTCAGCATCATCTTTACTACTTTCCAAAAGATCCCGTTTCAGTTTTTCATCTTGTGAAGGTGTTGCACCCCTTGGTCGTGTACCCTTTATCGGCCTTGTTTCAATCCGGGCTGCCTGTTGAAGTATAAAGCGTTCCGGGGAAGTGGAAATGATCTGAAGAGTGCCGCCGTTAATGTATGAGAAAAATGCTGCGGGATTTTTTTCGTACAGTGTAGCAAAAAGGGCAAAAGCATCTCCTGCAAAATCAGCTATAAAACGCTGTGACAGGTTGACCTGATAGACATCACCAGCTTTGATGTATTCTTTGATTTTGTTAACGGCTTCAATATATGAATCTTTGTTGAAACAGGATGTGAACTTTCCTGCATATATTTCATTTGTTTTTTTTGAAATTCCGTCTTCACAGATTTGTCTGAATGTATGAAGGGCTTTGTCTTTATCCTTATTTTGCGGAGAAATAATCAGCTCTGTCTCATTGGTTAAACTGTCATGAACAACTGTTATTGAAGGAGCATAGAATAATATATCCGGCAGTTGTATATCATTAAGGCTTGTTCTGGGTAATTTTTCAAGCGAATCTTTGAGATCATATGACAAGTAGCCCATAAGCCCCGATAAAAATGGGATATCGTTACAAACAACACTGATTTTGTATTTATCTAATATAAATCTAAGCACATCAAAAGGGTTTGAATTATAATGAAGAGTTCCTTCTGAGGTAGTAATGGTTAGATTCTGATTATAGCCTGAAAAAGTCAGCCAGGGCAAAATTCCCAGTATATGATATCTCGCACAATCCTGTTTTCCGCCACTCATAAGAACCACAGTACCGGCAAGATGAGCAAACCTTGAAGCAAAATCCATAAACGATTCGCGCAATACAATTTTTTGTCTGTAATTATTTTCTGTACTTATCTTAAAATTATTGTTTGCAGGCATTATTATCCAGATTTCAGCGCATATTAATATTTAAAAAATTATCTACAAGAATCCGCCCATTTTCAGTCAAAAAACTTTCAGGATGAAATTGAACACCATGCAGGGGATAAACTTTATGAGAAAGTCCCATAACAGTTCCATCCGAAGTAGTGGCTGTAACAGCAAGCGTTTTGCCATTCATTTTTACCATGAGCGAATGATATCGTGCTGCCCTGAAAGGAAGTGGCATACCTTTAAAAATTCCGCTGTTATTATGATCAATTATGCTGGTTTTTCCATGCATAGGCTGAAAAGAGCGAACGGTATTGCCACCAAAAGCCTCGTTAATGCATTGCATTCCAAGACAAACTCCAAGAATTGGAATTGTTTCATAAAAACTTTTTATTATAAGTGTCGATATGCCGGCATTTGCCGGACCCTTAGGGCCGGGACTTATAAGAATATAATCCGGTTTCATCACCTCAATCTGTCTGATAGTGATCATATCATTTCTATGAATTTTGATAGAAAGATCATATAACATAAACATCTGGACAAGATTAAATGTAAAAGAATCGTAATTGTCTATAACTAAAAGCTTTTTCAAATTGATATTCCTGATAGAATATATAAAATTTACATCAAAAAATCAGATCCGGGCTTTATAATATACCTAATCATATGTTTATTCAACTTTAGCCAGTTGGCTGACTTTTTGCGTGTTTTTTAATAATTTAGCAACACCAAAGGCACTTGTTTGCAAATGTCTGGCCAATAATCAGCAATCAATATAATATTTAGAAATGTTATCTGATGGATATCAATTTTAATATGCATAAACTGATAAATATTTTTATATTTCTGCCGATACATATTGTTATAAGCCCAAGTGGCTTAATGTATGATATTATTTTATGTGTCAACCCAATATATTTTAAAATTATAGAATAGTGAATATCCGGAATAGTTATAATACATATTCATATAAAAGGTGTCAGATGAAATTTTTGTAATTTATAAATAATATTTTGTATTAAATGTAGTTGCATTTACAATAATTGTTGTTATTCAAACCAAATACGGCTATATATTAAAAATAATCAAGCAGACCCATAAAGCGGAAGGAATATCCGGTGATAAAATTTCATTCCAAAAAGAAAAATTATTTACCATTGATTTGTTTTGTGATTGTTATATCATTTTGTTTTCATTCAGGTTTAATTTTCGCTTTGGATAACAATCCAAAGCTTCAAAACAAAACAAACTATAAAAATAAATCGAATATAGCTACTTACACCAGAGCTGCTGTGGCAATGGATGTAACAACAGGAAAAATACTTTACGCTAAAAACCCTGATCTCAAATGTTTTCCTGCAAGCACCACAAAATTAATGACTGCAATCGTGTCTATAGAAAATGCTGACCTCAACAATCTTGTTACAGTGAGTAAAACCGCATCAAACGTATCTCCCCATAAAGCAGGTTTTAAAGCAGGAGATAAGGTAACTGTTGAGAAACTACTTTATGCAGCATTGGTTGGCTCAGCTAACGATGCAGCCGTTGCTCTGGCTGAAGGAGTTTCCGGATCTGTAGATGGGTTTGTAGAACTTATGAACAAAAAAGCAGTTGCAATTGGAGCAAGTAACACAAGATTTATAAATCCAAACGGGCTTCCAGGACCGGGGCAATATATTACAGCATCGGATTTATCAAAGATATTACAATATGCACTTAGATATCCAAAACTTAGAGAAATAATAGGAACACGTTTTGCTGAAATTACAACTCTTGATGGTATGCCCATACATTTAAAAAACACAAATAAGCTTTTATGGTCTGATGAAGAGGTTATTGGAGGAAAGACAGGATACACAAGAAGAGCCGGTCACTGTTTTGTGGGAGCAGCCGAACGGGAAAATGATAAAATTATAATAGCTCTTCTCGGAAGTCCGAGCAGAAAGGACCTATGGAAACAGTCAGAAACACTTATTGCAAAGGGATTTGAAATAAAAGAAAATAGTGAAGAACCGCTTGTTTATTGCACTCAAACAAAACCTTTATTAGCAAAGACATCTTATAAAAATAGGACTACAATAAGAAATAAAAAAATAAAAAAACACTCTGGAAAAAGATCTATACTGCGTAAATCCAAAAAGCATAAAAGAGACCGGATGATTGCAAAAAACAATTATAAGTATAAAGATATTGCAGATAATAAGATATAAATCTGTAAAAGTAAATTCAGTTACTTAAAAATATATCAGCATTAGCAAAAGATGGAATAAGCAAAATTTAGGGCAAAATGGTTTATGGGCATAAATCTATCATATATTCTTATATTGGTTATAAAGAACTGCTCTCTGGCGCAGGGCGTTTTTTTTAACATAAGCCCAAAGTAGCTAATTCGGTTGGAGAAACCTTCATATCATTTATCAGTATGATATCTATTTTAGTATTTTGTCTTGCAGCAATATTTAACCAGTGACGAAGTGTACGGAATTCGATTCCCAATAATTTCGTTACACGTCGCAAAGGCATTCCTTTGGCCATAAATTTTAGTGCGTTCAGAAAATTTTCCTCTGAAGACCTGATATCATAAAAAATAGTTCCGGTTCTGTTGCAAAAAGATTTGCCGCATTCTTTACAAAGAAATCTGCGACCATTATTTTTCCCTTTTCTTTTGTATGTTCCATTTGAAACTATATTATCTTTACCTTCAATGCCGCAAAAAGGGCATTTTGAGTTTGGGCATGATATCTTTTTTAAATTACTATATTTATCAATAGTTGAAGTAAATAAATTCTTATCAACCGTTAATGCATCGGAACCATTATCAACTGTTAATACATTATCAATGCATAATTTGCCTGTTAAATGTTTTTTTGACTCGCTAAGAGTTGTCTTTGATTTTTTCGGCTTAATAGCCGATAAAACATCTGATTCGGATAATCTGATCAGATCATCCCCCTACAACGATATTTAGTTTAATTTAATATTGTACAATGCAACATAATCTGCTATACTTTCTGGAACAACCGCAAAAAGGAGGTAGCTTATGTTGCCGGAATGCAGGATTCAAGACGACCCATACCATATTCCAAAATTTGATCTTGAGCGTCATGATGTAGATGATTTTATTGAAGAACTCAGAGGATTTCATTCAGAGTTCG
>NZ_JBAMMY010000071.1:0-4294 GCF_051233685.1 Desulfobacterium sp. N47 | reverse complement strand
AATTTTGGAATATGGTATGGGTCGTCTTGAATCCTGCATTCCGGCAACATAAGCTACCTCCTTTTTGCGGTTGTTCCAGAAAGTATAGCAGATTATGTTGCATTGTACAATATTAAATTAAACTAAATATCGTTGTAGGGTTACTTTTGCCTTAAATGCTGCTCCATGATTTCTTCTTAATGTCTTCATTTACCTGCTGCTCCTTTCTGTAATTGTAAGTCAATTTAGAGCAGCTTTACCACTTAAGCAACTGTGCAGTTTTTCCGGGCCACCGCTCAATATCCCTGCTGATAATACAAAAACAACACTTGATAAATTATTGCTGAATTTATAAATTATTTCATTTATTTCTAAAAGATACCACAGATCCCAATAGCATCCGGACATAATAAAACGATTCGCAATTACCTTATTATTCCTGCATATTTTCTGAAGATATATACCATGATTTACCCTGACAGCTTAAGCATACTGCTCCGTCTCTTTGAGGATAAGCTTCTCCGCATTTTGCACATACAGATATAGCACCTTTGCTGTTTTTTCCTAAATATTTGTTATCAATAGAAATAGTTTGGATACCGCAAATATTCCGGCCTGCCTCCTCAATTTGTTCCAGAAGCAAGTCTTTGTCCTGTTCCGTTTTTAATTTCAGCTTAAAAAGCCAGTTTTTAATTTCCGGATAATATTCCATTTTTACAGGATCTAAAAAAACACGTACTCCTTTGCCCTCGTGTTTATCGTAAAGGCTTAAGGCAAACAACCCGAGGTTTAAAATTGAAAGCCAGCCGTTTCCTATAGTACATGGTGTAAGTAACTGAATAGCATCAGGAAGACAGCTTGCCGTCTCACAAAGAGCATTATAAAGCACGCCTTCAGGCATATTCTCAATAGCAAGATCAACCATTATTCCCCCTACAATAATTCCCGGTGCAGGGTATCCGTGAAAAGATTTGGCAGCATCTATAAATTCATCAAAAGAATAACGACCGATCATCATTTTTTTATTTTTCATTTCTTTTTCCTCTCAACGGGTTTTGCGGTCAAAACCCCGGTAGGGCATGCTTTCGCACATTCCCCACAGTCACGGCATTTAGCCTCAATTTCAGGGTCATAGGCAAACGTTGTCACCAACCGGTTACAACCCCCCGGTGCACAAATCCAAGCATGTTTTTATTTAGCCTCTCCCGGCAAACCCAAATACAACGGCCACAGAGGACACATTTTTTTGGATCATTAATAAACGCAGGATTACTATAATCTGGTTCAACCTCTCTGATTATTTTACGGAAACATCCGTCTGTCAATCTTATTTCCAGATGCTTAGCTATTTTCTGAAGTCCACAGTTTCCTTTACCGGACGGAACTTGTCAATGAAAATAAGACACATTCATTAAGAGTTTAGTGTCGTAATGGATCACTATTTTCCGGTGCCGGTTTATTTATCCATGCTGCCTCCGGCGGGGCCATTGGTTTTGGGACTTTTCCTTTAACCCCTGATTCACGCAGAGCGGCAGTTGTGGAAATTCCAGTCGCCCCACGGGCTCCTTCCATTTCCACAACTTTTGGCTTAAGGTTCATAATCTTGATTTCCTTCTTTTCCATCTACTTTTCTCCTTCCCGTCCTACATTAAACTATTTGGGAAAGTGTCTCACTTATATTGGCACAGAGGGGAAGGCATATCATCAGCGAACAGATCCGTAAACTGACCATGGAAAGTGTGTATTACCCTTGAGTTGCTTCTGTGGATCTTTTGCTCTTTGCCATTGGCATTGGGTTCATTAGTACCTACCGGGCCAAGATGGGCAAGATCAAGAGCCGGAGTATAATGACAGGTCTGGCAGGATACCGGTATCTTTGACTTCAGGTTTGTTCCATGCTTTGCATCATGCAAACGAAGGATATTGTTATCCGCCGCCCATTCTCTTTTGGCAGTTAAAGGAAGATCAGCGGTATCTTCGGCTGCCCGAACAACTTTATATGCCGTCCCGCTTCTTGGAGAGCCCTCGGCTGAACAATTGGCATCGATTCCCGGAATACAGGCGGCCTGACCGCCACCGCCATCCGCGCCGGAAGCATGACACCGATAACAATCAGCTTCGGCGGAGACCGGCAACACAACATCGACTGAAGCCAGCACATCGCCTGCTTTTCCGTTAAGATTGGTGTTTTTCGACACCGATTGTACTCTCATCAACGGAAATGAGTTCTTGCGTCCAAAGTCGTCAAAGGGTGTCATTGGAATACCGTCTTGCAGCAAACCAGTTCATATCGACAAGAGGATATCCGAACGGGAAATTAACGAAGAAAGGCAGATCAGTGTCGAACCGCTTAATGGTCTGCGGAACGTTTGCTGTGTGGGGCGCTGAGATGCCTGGCATATCCTGCTGCTCGGCTGATAATTGACCTGCACCTGTAAGGGGATAGAGCAGGGCCAGATCCGGAACAGGCAATCCCCTGTCTACATCCAACGGAAAAAGGTTCAGGATTGAAGGAGGATAAAACGGATCATACGCATCAAAGGCTATGGTGGTACCGTTTTGAGCTTGATTTAAATCCCAGAAATTTGTTTTGAAAACCGGCTCAGCCGGGGGGTTCTGCAATGCCGGATCATTAGGGTTAGACGCAGCAGAGTAAATTATATCACAATCCAATACTGTCAGGAGTGCAGGTAAAACACTGGAAGAGCCCTGCTTTATAGCTATGGCGTGGAGCACATTAAAAGGAGGCAGGATGCGATGCTTGCCACGCGGTGATCCAAATCCCCACAGTGCATGCCCAGATCGTTGACGCCGAATACCTTAAAACCACTTTGATTTACAAAAGGCTGTTCGGCTACAGTACCTGCCGGCAGAGTGGCGCGATTCCGGCTGGTGGAATTAATGGATTTTGATGTATTTGAAACTGTAGCTGCAGTAATAGTCACATTTTTTGTGTTGATTGCACTTACGCCACCTGACGTATAATTCGCCGTAACGGTAACATTTTGATTCGTTGTAACCGTGGCAGCTGTGAGTACTCCGCTCGCATTTATAGTTGCATAAGTACTGTTTTCACTCCAGACCGGTGTGACTGCGGCGCTGGTGCCGTCACTATAGGACGTCGTGGCTGTAAATGCAGCTGTGGTTCCCTGTTTCATACTTGAGGGTCCGCTGATGGTCAGACCGGAAAGTGTCTTAGCGGCAACAACAATGTTTTTTATAGTCACATTGTACGAAGCTGTTTTACCACCAAAACTTGCACTGACTGTAACTGTACGATCAGATGATACTGACCCGGCAGCAAGATTGCCTGCGGAGATGGTAGTCGTGCTGGAATTTTCCGACCAGACGGCGGTTTCCGTTACATTCCGGCTGCTGTTGTCGCTGTAAACAGCTGTGCAGGTGTACTGAGCGCTGGTGCTTTCATTTATTGTGGCCAGCCCAGTAACGGCAATGCCGGAAAGAGTTGCAGCCTGAGACTGAGATCCGTCACAATTGGAAGGTGAGCCGGATACTGCCTTGATGGCGGACTCTCTCCCTGCTTTCACCCGTATGCTGCATGGGGCAGTTGAAAGTTGCTGCTTGAATGTCCAGTTGCCTTCTCTGTTTGACCTGGCAGATCCAAGCTGAGATCCTGTAACGGCATTTTCAATTGAAATCGTGGTTAGTGCCGGACCGGTTCCCAGCGCATCCAGCAGATTATCTCCACCTCTGTTTGACCTGGCAGATCCAAGCTGAGATCCTGTAACGGCATTTTCAATTGAAATCGTGGTTAGTGCCGGACCGGTTCCCAGCGCATCCAGCAGATTATCTCCACTTTCCCATTTTGCCAATGTTATGGCAAGTGTGCTTGCCGCCGATGCTCCATAGGATAAAATCGTCCATTGTGCCATCAGCAACAGCGCCATGTGGATCATGATCCGCATATAAATTGATGCTTGCCTCCTGCTTGACAAAGCTTTCATGGCTTTGTTACCTCCTTTGCTTTTAAAACAAAATAATTTAAAACCTTTTTAGACATTCTCTTATAAAATCGCCGAAGAATCGATTTAGCTTTCTTCGTTAACTGAACTTTAATCAGGAATTTATACTATTAAGAGTTTAAGCAACGAACATGCCATTTATGGCAAATATACCATAACTATTTGTTTTATTAAAGTATTATATTTATATTATGGCCTATTGACTTAGCTGACCCAATTATTTATAATAAACATCATGAGCAGCAATATTGGGGTTAAGCCAAATTATGGGGAAGTGAGTTGGTTGATTTTCCAGGAAGACTTTCAGAGTGAAGATGACTGTTATGCCTGGC